>NZ_JAMQAU010000008.1:0-255521 GCF_023701505.1 Pseudomonas sp. SR18
TTCTTGACGACCATAGAGCATTGGAACCACCTGATCCCATCCCGAACTCAGTAGTGAAACGATGCATCGCCGATGGTAGTGTGGGGTTTCCCCATGTGAGAGTAGGTCATCGTCAAGATTAAATTCCAGAACCCCATTTGCGAAAGCAGATGGGGTTTTGTTTTGGGCAGTCGGAAAGCGCGGTTAGACCCACGACAAATTTGCACAGTTATTTCTGAACCAGACCACTAGAATAGGTACCTAACCTTTTTTAGAGCCAGAGCCCTATTTATGCCCGATCCGGTTGATGCCCTTGAGGTGTCGGATTTACCACTGGACGACCTGGTGGCATGCCATGAGTGCGACTTACTGATGCGCAAACCCGTGCTCGCCCTCGGCGAAAAAGCCCAATGCCCGCGTTGCGGTTACGAGCTGTACGCTCATCGCCACAATGTCGTTGAGCGTAGTCTTGCCCTGGTACTCGCCGCGCTGTTGCTGTACATCCCCGCAAACTTTCTCCCCATCATGCAGCTCAATCTACTCGGGCAGTCCTCTGAGGACACCGTGTGGAGTGGCGTAGTCGGCCTATTTGATACTGGCATGCAAGGCGTTGCTGCCGTGGTGTTTCTATGCAGCATGGGCATTCCCTTGCTCAAGTTGCTTTGCCAATTGGCGGTGTTGCTCAGTATTCGTTGGAAAGTCGGCCGCAGTTACGGCTTATTGTTGTACCGCATCTACCACCACATGAAAGATTGGGGAATGTTGGAGGTCTACTTGATGGGCGTGCTGGTGGCAATTGTGAAACTTGCCGACATGGCCGCCATCACGATTGGCCTCGGTTTGGTCTGCTTCGTCAGTCTATTAATGGTTCAGGTTCTGCTTGAGGTGGTGATGTCGCCGCACCAGATCTGGCAAGCCCTGTCGGGAGAGGATGATCATGCGGGCGATTGATGCGGGCATTCTGATTTGTACCGAATGCCACGAGTTGAACAAGCAGGAAGCAGATACCGATGAGCAAATCTGCTCCCGTTGCGGTGCGCTGATCCATGCCCGTCGCCCCAACAGCCTCGCGCGCACCTGGTCTTTGCTGATCACCGCCGCGATTTTGTACATCCCCGCCAACCTGTTGCCGATCATGACGATCAACTCATTGGGTCAGGGTGACCCCAGCACCATCATGGCAGGTGTGATTCAACTGGTGCAGCACGGTATGTTTCCCATCGCAGCCGTGGTATTTATCGCCAGTATCCTGGTGCCCACATTCAAACTGGTTGGCATTGGCCTGCTACTGTTCTCGGTGCAGCGTCACCAGCCGCTTTCTGCACAGCAACGCATTGTGATGTACCGCTTTATCGAATTCATTGGGCGCTGGTCCATGTTGGATATCTTCGTGATCGCCATCCTTGTGGCGGTCGTAAACTTTGGACGGCTTGCCAGCGTCGAGGCCAACCTCGGTGCTGCGGCGTTCGCCAGTGTGGTGATCTTGACGATGCTTGCTGCTGTAACTTTTGATCCCCGACTGATTTGGGATAACACGGAGTCGGACGACGACCATGAGTGATTTGCCTAAAGCTAAAACCCGTCCAGCTTCCAACTGGTCGGCCATTTGGGTGTTACCCCTGATTGCCCTGATCATCGGCGGCTGGTTGGGATGGCGTGCCTATTCCCAGCAGGGCATTGAGATCCAAGTGCGCTTTGAAAGCGGCGAAGGCATCCAGGTCAACAAGACTGAAGTTGTCTACAAAGGCATGCCAGTGGGTAAGGTCAAAGCCTTGGCCTTGGATGACGAGGGCAATAATCGCGGGGTGATTGCCACCATCGAGATGAACAAAGACGTCGATCAATACCTCAAGACCAACACGCGCTTCTGGCTGGTCAAACCCAGCGTCAGCCTCGCCGGTATCACTGGCTTGGAAACCCTGGTCTCAGGTAACTACATCGCCGCCAGCCCTGGCGATGGCGAACCCACACGTAAATTCAAGGCGCTCTCTGAAGAGCCGCCATTATCCGACGCCAAGCCCGGCCTGCATCTGACCATCAAGGCTGATCGTCTAGGCTCGCTGAACCGTGGCAGCCCTGTCTTCTACAAGCAGATCCAGGTCGGTCAGGTCAAAAGCTACCTGCTGTCCGAGGATCAGAGCACCGTCGAGATCAAGGTCTACATCGAACCGACTTACGCCAACCTGGTGCGCAAACACACGCGTTTCTGGAATGCCAGCGGCATCAGCATCGACGCCAACCTTTCCGGTGTGAAAGTGCGCAGCGAGTCGCTCTCCAGCATCGTCGCCGGCGGTATAGCGTTCGCCACTCCGGAAAATCGAAAAGACAGCCCACCCACCGACCCAAGCCTACCGTTCCGGTTATACGAAGACTTCGACGCCGCCGCGGCTGGCATCAGGGTCAAGGTCAAGCTCACTGACTTCGAAGGCCTGCAAGCTGGGCGTACCCCGGTGATGTACAAAGGCATCCAGGTCGGCAGCCTTAAAACCCTGAAGATCGACCCCGATCTGTCCAGCGCTAACGCCGAGTTGACCCTCGACCCATTGGCCGAAGACTACCTGGTGCAGGACACCCAATTCTGGGTAGTCAAACCGTCCATTTCCCTGGCAGGCATCACCGGTCTGGAAGCTTTGGTAAAAGGTAACTACATCGCCGTCCGTCCTGGCGATAAGGGCAGCGCTCCTCAGCGTGAATACGTCGCCCGCGCCAAAGCACCACCGCTGGACCTGCGCTCTCCGGGCCTGCACATGGTGCTATTCACCGATAACCTTGGCTCCCTGGATGTCGGCAGCCCGATCCTTTACAAGCAGGTCAGAGTCGGTTCGGTACAGAGCTACCAGTTCTCGCGCAAGAACAAGCAACTGGTGATTGGCGTTCACATCGAGAAGGAATACGAAAACCTGGTCAACGGTTCCACGCGTTTCTGGAATGCCAGTGGCGTCACCCTGACCGGTGGCCTCACCGGCGGCATCCAGGTGAAGAGTGAATCCCTCGCCAGCCTGATGGCCGGCGGCATCGCCTTCGAAACGCCACAGCCGAACGTACCCCTGAAAAAGCGCATTCCGCGTTTCCGCTTGTTCGCCGACCGTGAAGCCGCCAACCAGCACGGCACTCTGGTGACCATCAAGGTTGACCGCGCCGATGGCCTGCGCCCAGGCACTGCGGTACGTTTCAAAGGCCTGGATGTCGGCAAGATCGAGAGTGTCGACCTGAGTGCCGATATGCAGTCGGTGCTGCTCAGCGCCCGCATCACCCAGGTGGCGGACCGGATCGCACGTGCCGGTAGCCAGTTCTGGGTGGTCAAGCCGGAGCTCGGCCTGATGAAAACCTCCAACCTGGAAACCCTGGTCACCGGCCAATACATCGAAGTGCAACCCGCAGTAAAAAGCTCGGGGCCGCAAAAGAGTTTCGTCGCCCTGGACCAGCCGCCTGAGGTAGTACACCAAGAGGAAGGTCTGAGCCTCACGCTCAGCGCCGCACGCCGTGGCTCGTTGAAGGAAGGTGTGCCTGTGACTTACCGTGAGGTTACCGTGGGCAAAGTTACGGGCTACGAGTTGGGCCAAACCGCTGACCGCGTGCTGATCCACATCCTGATCGAACCCAAGTACGCATCGCTGGTGCGCGGTGGCAGTCGTTTCTGGAATACCAGTGGCTTCGGTCTCGACTTCGGCCTCTTCAAAGGCGCCACCGTACGGACTGAGTCCTTGGAGACGCTGGTTGCCGGCGGCATCGCCTTCGCCACGCCAGACGGCGAGCGGATGGGTAACGCTGCGCGGCCACAGCAGACCTTCCCGTTGTTTGATAAGTTTGAAGATGAATGGCTGACCTGGGCGCCTAAAATTCCGCTCGGCAAGTAGACCCAGGCGCGGCTATCGGGGGCTTGCCCCCGTGAGGCCGCCCCAGACACAAAAAAGGCCCCTGGGGAGAACCCAGGGGCCTTTGCATTTCAGCCCAAAAAATCAGACCTCATCCAACTCCGGTTCATCCGCCTGCACATTCACCGTCGCCTTCACCACATCGTGACGACGGATGTACTTCCAATCCGCCTCATCGATGTAGATCCCGTTCGGGCCGCTGCCACCTTCCAGGTCAATCGCCACCTGGGCAGACACTTGCGGCTTCACACTCGCCAGAATCGGCACGAAGCCCAGTTGCAGGCTGGTTTCCAGCAACGCGGCCTGGTTCTTCTCGTCGATGTCCGCCGCTTCATCCAGGTAGTACGGCAAGCGCACACGCCCAGCCTGATCGCGGTCCATCAGGTGCAGCAACAAGTACATGTTGGTCAGCGCCTTGATGGTCATGGTGGTGCCGTTGGACGCCGCACCATCAATGTCGGTGTGAATGACCGGCTGACCATTTACCTTGGTGATCTCAAACGCCAGCTCGAACAAGTCCTTGAGGCCCAACTGGTTGTGGTTGGCCGCCACCAGACGCGCTAGATACTCCTTGGCCTCTTCGTTCTTGTTGTCTTGCTCGGCGCTCTGGCTGAGGTCGAACACCGATAGCGTTTCGCCTTCCTCGTACTGACCCGCACTGTGGATGATCTGGTCGATATGCTTGAGAGCTTCTTTGTTCGGCGCCAGCACGATGCGGAAGCTTTGCAGGTTGGACACCTGACGCTTGTTGATCTCGCGGTTGAACAACGCCAACTGGTGCTCAAGGCTGTCGTAGTCGCTGCGGATATTGCGCAGGGTCCGAGCGATATCGGTGACCGCCGCGCGGCGCGCCTTGCCCAGCGTCAGCGCTTCATCAGTGCGGTGGGCGTAGGCATTGATCAGCAGTTGCAGACGGCGCTCAACATCATCCTCGCTGTCGAACTTGGCCACGCCCTTGAGGCGCACCTGCGCATACAGCGCCTCGATCTGGCCATCGGCGCGCAGCAGACCTTGCCAGCTGTCCTGATAGTCATTGAGCAACGGCAGCAGGTTGTCCATGGAGTCGTCGACCGGGTCCATGAACGGCGTGCCGAACGGCAAATCCGCTGGCAGCAACTGACGACGGCGCAAGGCGTCGTCCAGCGTACGTTGCTTGGCTTCCATGTCGCCAATCTGCCGGCCGACCAGTTGCAGCTTCGCCGACAGTTGTTGGACACGTTCGGTAAACGCATCGCTGGAGCGCTTCAACTCGTCCTGGGCGGCTTCCATCTGCGCCAGGTTTTCCAGCTTCTCGCCTTCTTCGGCGCTCAGGGTTTGCGCACGGCGGAAGTCTTCCAGGGCCTTTTGCGCGTCAAGCACCTGCTGGTACAGCGCCTCGGTCTGGGTCTTGCTCGCGGCGCGGTCGGACGCTACAGCCTGCTGCGTCTTGAGTTGCTTGAGCTCTTTTTCCAGGCGTTCCTTCTGGTCGCGCAATGCGGCGCGATCTGCCAGGGCCTGCAACGCCGGCGGCTCGATGTGGGAGATGTCGATGGACAGCCCCGGCACTTCAAAGCGCTCGCCCTTGAAGCCATCGAGGATCTGCTCCAGGGATTTGACCCACTGGCCGTCCTCGTCCAGCGTGATGCCATGCTCACCCAACGGCAGGCTGAACAACGAGCTGTTGAACAGACGCATCAGACGCTCGACATCCTGCTGTGAGAATTCTTCCCGCAGTTTGGCGTAGCTGTTGTTGTCGGCGTGATCAAGCTGCTGTCTGACCGACTTCAAGCGTTTTTCCAAGTCGCGCAGACGCTCGTCCAAGTCTTCGGCGCTGAACTGACGTGACTGCGCCAAAGCGCCCGCCAGCTCATCGTGGGCATCCTTGGCCGCCAGCAGTTGCTGTTCCAGCACCTTCACGTCATCCACCAGGGCAAAGCGATGCTTGAGCACCGACAGCTCGCCCAACCAGCGCTGGATGCCGCTGATCTCACGCTCCAGGCGCATCAACTCCTGGGTGCCACCGCGCTGATCGTTCTGCAGCGCGTCCTGCTCGTTGCGGTAGTGCTCGGCCTGGATGGTCAGCTCTTCCTTGCGTGCACTGGCGTAATCGGACCAGGTGCCCAGCAGCGAGTCCAGCAGCGGCGACAGGCGATGCAGTTTGCCGCGCAAGCTGTCGCGCTGGCGAACGCCATTGGCCAACGCTTCGACCAGCGGACCCGCGGCGACCAGCGAGTTGTAGTCCTGCTCCATGCGTCGCACATCGCGAAAGGCTTCTTCGCACGCTGCGATGTAATCCACGCTACCGGAACGCAGGCTGTGTTCGAAGGCATCGAGGAACAATTGCTTGAGCTTGGCTGCGGTGATTTCGCGCATGTGCAGCAGGTTGATAAACAACGCACGGAAGGTCTTCAGGCTCTGCTCGCTGGTGGAGCGCAGCGGGATCAGCGTCAGGTCCAGCGGGATCGAGGTGTGCCCACCCACCAGCAAACGCCGCAGTTCATCCGGCTTGAGTTCGTAGGCTTTGAGGCCTTCGCGCTCAAGGTTGGTGAACAGCTCTTTCTGACGCAGGCACGTGTCGTTCTTTTGGTAGTGCGCCAGGTCCAGCTTGCCCGCATAGGCGAAGAACTGGTGACCGAAACCACCGCCCGGGCCGCGCCCGACCACGCCGATCACGTGCGGGCCGTGGGGCAGGGAGACTTCCACCAGGATGTAGCTGGTGTCGGTAGCAAAGTAGAAGCGCCGCGATTGTTCGAGGGTGTACTTGCCGAAGCTCATGTCCGACATGCGTGCCAGGATCGGGAACTGCAAGGCGTTGATCGACGCGGATTTACCCAGGTTGTTTGCGCCATACACCGACAGCGGTTCTTCCAGCGGGAACAACCCCAAGCTGTAGCCGGCAGTGTTCAATAGGGCGAAGCGGCGGATGCCGTAGCGTTCCTTGCTCATGCGTCGGTCTCCTGTTCTTCGGCAATGGCGCGGGCCAGTGCGTCTTCTTCGCTTTCGTCCGCGAAGTCGCTGAGGTCCAGCGGGTCATCGGTCTTCAGCAGTTTTTCATCGCTGTCTTCGTCGATGATCACCGGCACCGGCAGTGGCAACACGCTGTGCACGCTGGCCGCCAGGTCGCGGTCCTGCTGCACCGACAGGCAGACGTCGAGGAAGCGGTGCATCGGCGGCAGGAAACGATAAATGCCGTTGTCTTCGCTGGCAAAACCCAGCTGGGTCATGCGGCGCATGATTTTTTCTTCGAGTTCTTCCTGGGTCTGCACTTCGGCCTGGATAAACAGGTCGCGGTATTTTTCCAGCAGGGACGGCAGCTCGTCGCGGCCCAGGCTGCCACCGTCGAGCACGGCGATCGGGTCGCGGCCCTGATCGGCGAGGTGCTCGACGATGATGAAGGTGAACAGCGCCAGGCGCTGGGCGGTCTTGTTCACCTGCGCGCTGGCGATGGCGGAGTCCGGCACGAAGTAATAAAAACCACGGGTGTCGCATACCAGCTCAAAGCCCAGGGCCTTGAACAGCGTGCGGTACTGGTCCTGGAAGTTCGACAGTTGTGCGTACAGCTCCGGGTCGCGGCGGCTGACGTGGTAACCCTTGAACAGCTCGCGAAAGATCGGCGCCAGCTGGGACAGTTCGGATAGATCAAGATGCATAAGGTGTACTCGCAGGATGCTCGGCGGCGTCGGTGCCGGCCGGGAGCAGGGCGAATGAGCGCAGGCTGACCTGGTGCTCGTGTGTGTGGTAATCGCGACGTTCCAGGCGTTCGCGCTTGAAGCGCTTCTCACGGGACAGTCGCGAGAACCAGTACAGCAATTCGTCGGTGGCGCCGTCCGGTTCCTGCTCCAGCAGCCAGCTCATCAGGTCCGGCATCGGCAGGGCGTCTTCGCAACGCTCCAGCATTTCCTTGACCGTACGTGGCGCACGCTGGGCTTCGCCCTTGTAGGATTTGTGCGCCTTGGGGAACCGTGCCGGTTTCGGCTCGAAATTCGCCAGGGCATATACATAGGCTTCCACCTGACTCGCGCTACCAAGGAAGGTACTTTGCGGCCGGGTGAACATGGGCATGGCGGCCTGGGGTACCGCATCCAGGCCTTTGCGGCGGATGGCCGACAGCGCCAGTGCCGCGCCACGGGTCACGGCGTTGTGCCGGCGCGCTTCTTCACGCAGCGGCAACAGCAGCTCGCGGGCATGACGCAAGGTCAACTGGGCGCTGGTCTGCATTTCGAGGATGCGCGCGTGGGTGCGCAGCAGCATGTCGTCGTCCACCAGGTGGCCAAGACGCTGTTGCTCGGTGAGCATGCGCAGCAGCACATTCTCGACCTTGCGCACGCCTTGCTCGAAGGCGCCGTCGGCGTTCACCAGTTGGATCATGGGTTCGACGTATTCGTCCCAGGTCGCCAGCACTTCAGCGTAACGCTGGCGCAACGGGATCTGCCGGTCGCTGGTCTTGGCACGGTCTGCCACGGCCGCGAGGGCTTGTTCGTCGTTGGCGAGTTTTTTCAGCACATCCCGCACGCGCATATCCAGCAGGCGCAGCTGGCGGGCCAGGTCGTGGCCGTCACGGATGTCGAAGGCGTCCTGGATATAACCGGCCAGGCGCTCAAGGTGGCGCAGGTAGGCTTCGATTTCCAGGCACAGGCCAAGCCGGTGCTCCTTGCGAAGATAAGCCAGGAAATCGTGGATCTGCGCGTTGAGCTCGAAACGGTTCGGGCTCTTGGCGACAGGCACCAGGATATCCAGGCGAATCCACACGTCCAGCAGGCTGGTGATGTCCTGGGGCGTGCTGTCCAGTTGTTGGGCGGCCAGTTGTGCGCGCAGCTCGCTCAGGCTCAGGGTGCCCTGGTCGAAGTGTTCGCACAGTGGCTCAAGTAAGGCCCAGTGTTCGGCGAGGGCGCGCAGGACGCGCTTGGGTTCGATCATGGGAATGGCCGGCTGGTTGGCGATTAAAAGTCGCGATTGTACTGCATCAAGCGGGGGATTTATCCACAGCCGGTCAGTGCGCAGTGGGCGATTGTTACCGAACAGCGGTAGAATCCCCGCTCTTTACTTATCCACAAGTGGCCGAGCTGTGCTTATCGAGTCCCGACGTCGCGCTTACTTGACCGCCATGCAGGTCGTCAACTGGCTGCCCCGCACCGAACTGCCGTTTGCCGCGCCGTCGCGGCCCGAGCTGCTGCAGGCGCTTGAGCCCGATGAGGCGTTCCAGACCTCGGGCGAGGAGGCCGCCGCACCGGTGGCGGTGGTCAAGCCGCAGCCGCAGGCGCGCCCGGCGGTCGAGCGCACCAAGATCGAAGTGCCACGCCCGTCGCCGATAGCCAAGCCCGTGGTCGCCGAGGCGGAGGCCCCGGTGGTCAAGACCCCGGCAGTGCCGCCGCCACGCTTTGCCCTGCAATTGCTGCGCGCCGGGCGCTGCCTGCTACTGGTGGAATTGCCCACCGGCGAGCGTTTCCAGACTCGCGATCCCGCTTATATGTTGCTCAAAGACATGCTGCGCGCCGCCGGTTTGCCCGACAGCCCGCAAATCGTCGGTGATCCGGTGCGCTGGCCGCTGTTGGTGCGCGGCACCATGGACCAGGGCCCGGAAGCGGCGCGGGATTTTGTGCAGAGCTTTGTCTCGGCGCGCCTGGAAGACGAACCCTGTGTGTGCCTGTGGCTGATCGGCCTGCCCGCCGTGCGGTTTGCCGGTGAGGCCAATGCCGAGTCCTGGTACCGCGAACTGCAGGTCGAAGGCCTGGGTTCGGTATGGGCCCTGCCGGGCCTCGAATTATTAATGGAAGAGCCACAGCGTAAGGCTGATGTCTGGCAAGCCATGCGCCGGCTGATGGCGCGCTGGAAAACAACCGATGAGTGAGGCTTTATCCTTCCGCCCGATGACCGAGGCTGACCTCGACGCCGTGCTGAAAATCGAATACGCGGCGTTCAGCCATCCCTGGACCCGCGGCATCTTTATGGACGGGCTGGGCAAGTACCAGATCTGGCTGATGTTTGAAGGTGAGCAGCAGGTGGGTCATGGCGTCGTGCAGATCATCCTCGATGAGGCGCATTTGCTCAACATCACCGTCAAGCCGGAAAACCAGGGCCGTGGTTTGGGCTTGAGCTTGCTCGTACACTTGATGTCTCGGGCCTATGAGGCCAAGGCGCGGGAGTGTTTCCTGGAAGTGCGCGACAGCAATACCGGCGCTTTTCGCTTGTACGAGCGCTATGGCTTTAACGAGATTGGCCGTCGTCGGGATTACTACCCGGCTGTCGGTGGTCGCGAAGATGCGGTCGTCATGGCCTGCACCCTCGTCGACTAAACGTTGAAACCCATGTGGGAGGGGGCAAGCCCCTCCCACATTTTGTTGAACCGCATTTCTTCAGCGGTTGCCGTCTACCGGGTCGAGATCGGCCAACTCCGCCTCATCCAACCCATTCCCGCCGCCAATCGCATCTTCATCCACGATACTCAGGTCGTAGTCCGCAGGATTATCCTCACCTTCCTCCCGGACATCCCGCGCACCATCCTCATGGATCAGGGTTTCCGGGCTCATATCGTCATCGGTAGGCTCGTGATCATCCGTCGAAGCCCCTGTCAGACCGGCTTCACGCACCCGTTCGGCGGGCATCAGGTGCTCGCGTTCACGACGTGGGATCTCATCGCCGATCTCTGCCGTCGGTTCATCTTCGTCAAAATCCAACTCGCGCATCGACCCCATGCGATCTTCGTTATCGTCAATCGGTTCGGGCTGGGTAGCGCCGTAGGGACGTCGTGATTCAGTCATGGCCAATCCTCATACTGTGGGGCTTATAGTGTGTGGACAGGCACGGCGCGCCAAAGATTCAAGCTAATTTGCGCATCGCGTGACCTGGACGATGGGTTGTCAGTCACAAAACTGCGCATCATTCCTGAGGCTTTCCCTGATGAACGAACTACAAGACCTGCTTGATAACAACGAACGCTGGGCGGATGCGATCAAACAGGAAGATCCCGAATTCTTCGCCAAGCTCGCCCGCCAGCAAACCCCGGAATACCTGTGGATCGGCTGCTCCGACGCCCGTGTGCCGGCCAACGAGATCGTCGGCATGCTGCCGGGTGATCTGTTCGTGCACCGCAACGTGGCCAACGTGGTGCTGCACACCGACCTCAACTGCCTGTCGGTGATCCAGTACGCAGTCGACGTGCTGAAGGTCAAACACATCCTCGTCACCGGTCACTATGGCTGCGGCGGTGTGCGGGCGTCGATGCAGGATCGCCAGTTCGGCCTGATCGACGGCTGGCTGCGCACCATTCGCGACCTGTACTACGAAAACCGCGACGTGCTGTCCCAGTTGCCGACCGAAGAAGAACGCGTGGACCGCATGTGCGAGCTGAACGTGATTCAGCAGGTGGCCAACGTCGGCCACACCAGCATTGTGCAAAACGCCTGGCACCGTGGGCAGAGCCTGTCCATCCATGGCTGCATCTACGGCATCAAGGATGGCCGCTGGAAGAGCTTGAACACCACCATCAGTGGCTTCGAGCAACTGCCGCCGCAATACCGCCTGCGTCCACTGGGCGAAGCCTAAGGCCGTTTACGCATCCGCCACTGGGCCATGAAGGCCTGGCCTTCGGCATTCAATGGCTCCTGGCTGCCGGTGATCCAGCCCCGGCAGTTCAGCTCGCCGCATTGGCAAGCGAACTGCCGGAACAGCACATCTTCAGTGCTGGCGTAGTCCAGGTTCAGCCAGGCGCCGGCGGCGATGGGTTGCACGGTCCAGAGCTCCAGGTACGTGGTGTCGAAGAACACATTCGGGTTGCACGAATGCTGTAAGAGGCCGCAGAACCAACAGTCGTACAAGTGGATGCGCGGGGACAACTGCAGCGTGTGCAGGCGTCGTTCGCCCACTGCGTAGCCGGAGACAATGGCAATGCGCGTGCGGCCGTCCAAGGCTGTGCGCGCCTTGATGCCACCTCCCGCGTCATTTGCGGTGCGTACGACCTTGAACTGCTCGGACGAAGGGTAGCCCTGTTCAATTCGCAGCGTCTTGAACGGGTATAAACATTCACTTGCAGCAGTTCTAGCCTTATCCATGGCTTGAGTTTTCATAACTCTCCTTGGTTAGGCTGCATCGACCTGCGGGTGGTGTCTGACGGCCAGTCTTGCAGCGGATGGGCGCGGCTCAAGACTCGCTTAAGTTGGATCCGATTTCTACTGTCAAATATGACAGTAGAAACGGGTTTTTTTTCTGCGCTTTACAACGCAGGCTCCGTGATCAGGGGAGGAGGAACGGCGTTTTTCAGCTGTTTCAACTGAGTTTTGATCGCTGATGTGGCGCACTTGGCGTTGGCCTGCTCCGGGCTCAGTTCGCGCACTGAGGTGTAGAACAACTCACAGGTCTGCTCTTTGCGCGTCACCTGCCAGGTATTCATGCAGGCCTTGAGCAGCACATTCGGGTCGCTGGCCGGTTTCTGGACCATCCCGGCCTGCCAGCAGGCGGCGCTGAGATCCTGGCCCATTACTTTCAAACCCGCCTCGTCGGCCTTTTGTTCGTTGCCGTCGTAGGTCTCGGGGTCGGCGGCGTACCAGATATAGCTTGGGTGGTTGGCGCCCAGTACCGATACGGATTTGCCCTCGATCGGGTTTATTTGCGCCAAACCCAGTACGCCCACGGTTTGCCCGTACTGCTGCTTGATCCAGTTACGCACCGGCGCGCCGAACGCCACCATTGGCAGCGAGCCGTCGGGCAGCAGGCTCAGTTCCTTGACCATGCGCGTTTGGTAGTCGGTGAAGTAGCTGTAGATGCCTTCCAAGTCTTTGCCGGCGTTGGAGGGGGCGGCGATGGGGGCGATATCGATGATGGTCTGGTAAGCCGGGGTTTCGGTGGCCGGCACGCCGTTGCTGGTGAGCAAGTCGGCCCAGCGATCCGTGGTTTTCGACTCCAGGTAATCCTGCGCCTGAGTCAATGAATAGTCCGGCGGGAAGTGCAGCAGCTCAATACTTTTACGGTTTTCCAGGGCCATGCCCAATGGCAGGAACAGGTACCAGCTGTAGGCCCACTTGCCGTCGCTGTTGAGCTTGCTGGCGCCTTGGTAAGCCAGGTCTGCAGTGTTGAGCAACGTCGTCAGGGGTTGGCCATAGCTGTCGGGAACGCCGCTGAAGGTTGCCACGACTTGGCCGTCATGGCTCTTGACGCTGACCTTGGCGCGGCTGTAACCGTCGCGCACCAGGCTTTGGTTCAGATAGTGCTCGGCGGTCTGCTCCAGCGTCCAGGGACGAAAGCAGATCACATTGCAGTTGTTGGGGAACGCGAACAGCTGGGTAACCCGTTGCGTGCTACCCAGTGGTACCTCGACATCGGCGTGTACGACTGCACTGCACATCAGTGCGGCCAGGACGAGGGAAAGCCCGGTCGGTTTGAACATAGTTGATTCCTTGTCAGCGAAAGCCCGTCTGCGCGGGGTGAAAGCCCACCTCCTCACAGTAGCGGTTGACCAGGAAAACCGCGTGCTAAATCGCTGGGCGTGTCGCTATTGGATAAGAAACCTACAGGTTGAACTGCAAGGCGTTGCTCAAATCGCCCATGGGTTTCTGGCCGCGGGCGATCATCGCGTCATCGCGCTGCTTGAGGCCGTCGAGGGTCTCCAGTTGGAAGACCCGGGTGATCAAGCGCAGGATCGACGCGGTATCGTACACCGTATGGTCCACCGTGCCTTTACGTGCGAACGGCGACACCACCAGCGCCGGAACCCGCGTGCCAGGGCCCCAGCGGTCGCCTTTGGGCGGTGCGACGTGGTCCCACCAGCCGCCGTTTTCATCGACGGTGACGATCACCACCATGTTTTTCCACTGCGGGCTGTCCTGCAGCACCTTCAACGCGCGGGCGATATGGCGGTCGCCCGAGGCCACGTCGGCGTAACCGGCATGCATGTTCAGGTTGCCCTGGGGTTTGTAGAAACTCACGGCCGGCAGCTTGCCAGCCTGGGCATCGGCGAAAAACTTATTGGTGCTGGACTCATCGCCCAAACCGCCATCGCGCAGGCGCTTGTCGCGTTCTGCACGGTTCTCGGGACCCTGTTTTTTGAAATAGTTGAACGGCTGGTGGTGGTACTGGAAGTTCGGGATTTTCGGAATGCCCCCCGAATCCTTGAACTGATCCAACGTCGCCTGCCAGGCCCCGGCATACCAGGCCCAGTCAACGTTCTTTTTCGACAGCTTGTCGCCGATGTGTTCGTGGGTCTGCGGCACCAGCACGTTGGGCAGGTCGGGTTTGGAGTAATCCGGGTTCTGCGGGTCGCGAATCCACGTCGGCCAGTAGGGCGGGGCCAGGGTATTCACAGCGAAACCGTCCGGGGTCAGCGCGCTGGGGCCGAACTGCGGCGGGCCAGTCATGGCGCTGGCCGGGGATTTTTCGAGCGGTTTGAGGCGTGTGTCGGTCGGGTCATCGCTTTGCAGCGTGGCGATCTGCGCCTTGGCCACCGACGCTGCCGCATTCGGATAAACCGGCGCCGTGGCGCTGATCAGGTACTGATGATTAAGGAACGAACCGCCGAACGCACCCTGGAAGAAGTTATCGCAGAGCACAAACTCCTTGGCCACGTCCCACAGACGCAGGGAATAACGGCTTTGAGCGTAACGGCCCATCACCAGCCCGCCGGAATCCGCCCAGGCGACGAAGCCATCGTTCTTGCCGCCGTTGATCTGCATCTGGTTCTGGTAAAACACGTGCCACAAATCGCGGGTGACCAGGCTCAGCGGCAGGTCTTCGCCACTCGGACCCTTGAGGTCGAAAGGGGCGTTGGGCAGGTTTTCCTGGAATTGCACTTCACTGGGGTACGTCACCCCGTCGACGGTTTGCGGGCCGACTTGCAGTACGCCGCCCCAGGCCGGTGGCAGCGTGCTCAATAAGCTGCCATCGCGGTCGCGTTGCTGGGTGTCGGTTGCGGACAGCGCGGAAAGCGGTTTCTCAACACCTGGGAAATCCGCAAACAGATTGTTGAAGCTGCGGTTCTCGGCATAGATCACCACCACGGTTTTCACCTGGTCCTGCAAGGCCTTGTCCAATTCCTGGGGCGTGAGTGGCCGTGCTGCAGGTTTTCCCGGCGCGTCACTGGTGTGGCCGCAGGCACTCAAGGTCGCCCCCACCCCCAACACAGCCGCGCCTCCCAGGAAGCGCCGCCGGCTGCTGTCTACCGGCGGATTGGATGTGGAACCTGGGGCAGGGCGGTCTTCGTGCTCGTCACTCATTGCGGGGAGTCCTTGCTGGCGAGTTGTTGCAAGATATTTCGCAGGACGGTAGCAATGCAATGTGACGGAACGAAGACAGGCATTAGAGCAACCGCCGTGCCCTATGGCATCACCGGCGGCAGATACGTCAACGTCGTCCCCAACGCCCACAACAAAAACAGCACCAGTGGCGTGTGCACCAGCAACTGCACAAACGAAAACCCGATCAGATCCCGCGCTTTGAGCCCCAACACCCCGAGCAACGGCAGCATGTAGAAAGGGTTGATCAGATTGGGCAGCGCTTCAGCCGCGTTGTAGATCTGCACCGACCAGCCCAGGTGGTATTGCAGGTCATTGGCCACTTGCATCACGTACGGCGCTTCGATGATCCACTTGCCGCCGCCCGACGGGATAAAGAAGCCCAGCACCGCCGAGTACACGCCCATCAACAGCGCGTAGGTGTCGTGGGAGGCGATGGAGGTGAAGAAGGTCGAGATATGGTGTGCCAGCGTCTGGCCGTCAGCGCCTTTCACCACCGTCATCAGCGCCGCAATCGAGCCGTACAGCGGGAATTGGATCAGCACGCCAGTGGTGGTCGGCACCGCCCGCGCCACCGCATCCAGAAAGCTGCGCGGGCGCCAATGCAACAGCGCACCGACCATGATGAACAGGAAGTTGTAAGTGTTGAGCCCCGAGATGGCGCTGATCGCCGGTTTGGTCGAGAACTCGTGGAACAGCCAACCGGCCGCCAGCAGTGCCAGCAGGATGGTCAGCAGCGGACTGTGTTCCAGCCATTCGCCGGGGCGCGTCGGGGCTTGCGGCTTGGGCAGGTTGAAGGCCGGGTCGACGCCGCAGGCCTTGGCGTCACGGGCGCTGTTCGGGCCGGGCGCGGTGGCGTAGGCGATGATCAGCGACACCACGATCAGCGCCAGTAACAACACGCCGGATTGCCACAGGAAGATGGTCTCGGTAAACGGGATCATCCCGGTGATCGCCAGAATCGACGGCGGCAGGCTGGCCGGGTTGGCCTGCAACTGCGCGGCCGACGACGACAACCCCAGCGCCCACACCGCACCGAGGCCCAGGTAGGCCGCAGCACCGGCGGCGCGGTAGTCCATGCGCAAATCCGTACGCCGGGCCAGCGCCCGTACCAGCAAGCCGCCGAATACCAGGGACAGGCCCCAGTTGAGCAGCGAGGCGACCATGGAAATCAACGCCACCCAGGCCACGGCTGAACGGCCGTTTTTCGGGATGCGTGCCAGGCGGTCAATCAGCTTGACCGCCGGCGGCGAACTGGCGACGACGTAACCGCCGATGACCACAAACGCCATTTGCATGGTGAACGGGATCAGGCTCCAGAACCCATCGCCGAAGGCCTTGGCGGCCTCGGTGGGCGCTGCGCCCATGCCCAGGGTCGCCACGGCGACGATGATCACCGCGAGCGCGGCGAACACCCACGAGTCAGGGAACCAGCGTTCGGCGAAGTTGGAGCAACGCAGGGCAAATCGGGCATAGCGGCTTTCTTCGATAGCATCGGCCACGGGTCGTACCTCTTGTATTTATTATGGGCGGCAGTTTTCGCGCATGTTCCTCCACGGCCATTGATATGGGAATGCAGTTATCTTCATCGATCCATGAGGAAAACAAATATATCTGCGGCGATTGCCATCAACCGGCTCAGCTCATAACCTGCACGCCATTTTGTTTGTCTGCCGAGCCTCAACATGACTGCCACCTTTTCTTCACAGGCGCAGCGTTTTTCCCGCTCCGACTACAAAACCCTGGGCCTGGCCGCCCTGGGCGGTGCCCTGGAAATCTACGATTTCATTATTTTCGTGTTTTTTGCGCTGACCCTCAGCCAACTGTTTTTCCCCCCGGAAATGCCCGAGTGGCTGCGCCTGCTGCAAAGCTTCGGCATCTTTGTCACCGGCTATCTGGCGCGCCCGCTGGGCGGGATCCTGATGGCGCACTTTGCCGACCACCTGGGGCGCAAGCGTGTGTTCAGCCTCAGCATCCTGATGATGGCGTTGCCGTGCCTGCTGATCGGGATCATGCCGACCTATGCGCAAATCGGTTATTTCGCCCCGCTGATCCTGCTCGCGCTGCGCGTGCTGCAAGGTGCGGCGGTGGGCGGCGAAGTGCCGAGCGCCTGGACCTTCGTCGCCGAGCACGCGCCGCGCAATCACCGTGGCTACGCGCTGGGCTTTCTGCAGGCCGGCCTGACCTTCGGCTACCTGCTCGGCGCCTTGACCGCCACGCTGCTGGCGCAAGTTTTCACCCCGGCCGAAATCCTGGATTACGCCTGGCGTTTTCCGTTTCTGCTCGGCGGTGTGTTCGGCGTGATCGGCGTATGGCTGCGTCGCTGGCTCAGCGAAACCCCGGTGTTCCTCGAAATGCAGGCCCGCCGCCAGGCCGCCGCTGAACTGCCGCTGCGTACCGTACTGCGTGACCACCGCGCCGTCTTGTTGCCGGCGATGATCCTCACCTGCGTGCTCACCTCCGCCGTGGTGGTCCTGGTGGTCATCACCCCGACCATGATGCAAAAAACCTTCGGCATGAGCCCCAGTCACACCTTCGCCCTGAGCGCATTGGGCATCGTGTTCCTGAACATCGGCTGCGTCCTCGCCGGCCTGCTGGTGGACCGCATCGGCGCCTGGCGCGCGGTGCTGGTCTACAGCCTGTTGCTGCCCATGGGCATCGCGTTGCTGTACGCCTGCCTGATCAATGGCGGCGTGTGGCTGGGCGCGGCGTACGCCGTGGCGGGCTTGAGCTGCGGCGTGGTGGGCGCAGTGCCGTCGGTGATGGTCGGGCTGTTTCCGGCCCAGGTGCGGGTGTCGGGGATTTCCTTTACCTACAACATTGCCTACGCGCTGTGGGCGAGCACCACGCCGTTGATGCTGATCGCGCTGATGCCTACCAGCCCGTGGATCTGCGTGGGGTATTGCGTGGTGATGGGGGCGGTGGGCGTGACGAGTGTGGCGCTGTTTGGCAAGCGCCACACATTGGCTGCCTGAGGGCCCGCTCGGAAGTGCCAGAGCCCTTGCTGTCGATTTTGTAATCTTTGCTCCACCGCCCTGATAAGTCGCGAGCGCTACATTGCCTGCGCTTGGACCTCATGGCCGTGGAACTCTTGTTATGGCAATTTCCGTTAAAAAACTGGTCGGGGCGACGCTGCTGTGGGCGGCCGCCAACGCCGCCCTGGCGCAACCCCTGACCCTCGATTCCGCCCTGCAAACCGCCTTCGCCAACAACCCGGACCTGGCCGCCGCGCAATGGGAAATCGACATCGCTGCGGGCGGTCGCCAACAGGCTGGGTTGATCCCCAATCCGGTCGTGTCCTGGGACGCCGAAGACACTCGCCGCGACTCTCGCACCACCACCGTCAAACTCAGCCAAGCCCTGGAGCTGGGCGGTAAGCGTGGGGCGCGCATCGATGTCGCCAGCCGCGCCCAGGACGCCGCCGCGCTGACCCTGGAACAGCGCCGCAACACCCTGCGCACCGAGGTGATCGACAGCTATTACGCGGCCCTTCGCGCCCAGGAACGCCTCGACTTGGCGCAACGTTCACTGGCCCTGGCCGAACGCGGTCTGGTGGTCGCCAACGGCCGCGTCAGCGCCGGCAAGACATCACCGGTGGAAGCCACCCGTGCCCAGGTGCAGTTGTCGCAAATCCGCCTGGAACTCAACCGCGCACAGATCGGCCTCACTGACGCGTATCGCCGGCTGGCCGCCAGCACTGGTAACGCCGCCGCCGACTTTGACGCTGTCGCCACGCCAAGCCAATCCACACCGGCCCTGCCGCCAGCCGCACAGTTGCTGGCACGCCTTGAGCAGACCGCTGAGCTGCGTCTGGCCGAACTGCACATTCAGCAAAGCGAGGCCAGTGTGAGCCTGGAAAAAACCCAGCGCATTCCCGACCTCGACGTGTCCATCGGCAGCCAATACGACGCCAGTGTGCGCGAGCGCGTGAACCTGGTGGGCGTGTCGATGCCGCTCCCGCTGTTCAACCGCAACCAGGGCAACGTGCTCGCCGCCACCCGCCGTGCCGACCAGGCCCGTGACCTGCGCAATGCCGCTGAGCTGCGCCTGCGCACCGAAACCCGCCAGGCCCTTGACCTGTGGCAAGCCGCTAATACGGAGGTGCGCGCGCTCAACCAGCAGATCCTGCCCGCCGCTCAAAGTGCGGTGGATGCCGCCACCCGTGGCTTCGAGATGGGCAAGTTCAACTTCCTCGACGTGCTCGACGCCCAGCGCACCCTGATCGCGGCGCGCACCCAATACCTCACGGCCACGGCCCAGGCCACCGACGCCTGGCTGCGCATCGAACGGATTTACGGCGACCTCGCCCGCTTCTGATTTTTCCTGGAGTCCCCTATGAATAGAAAACACGGCGTGGCGCTTGCCGTCGCCTTGGGCCTGATGCTGTCCAGCCTGGCCAATGCCGAGGAAGAAGAAGGTGCGCTCGAACTCACCGTGCAGCAAATCGAGGCCGCCGGCATTCAACTCGCCCAGGCCCGACCACGGCCCATCAGCACCTTGCTGACGCTGCCGGGAGAGGTACGTTTTGACGAAGATCGCACCTCCCACATCGTCCCGCGTGCCGCCGGGGTGGTTGAGTCGGTGAAGGTCAATCTCGGTCAGTCGGTGAAGAAGGGCGAACTGCTGGCGGTGATCGCCAGCCAGCAGATTTCCGATCAGCGCAGCGAGTTGGCCGCCAGCGAGCGCCGGGTCGAACTGGCGCGCACCACCTTCCAGCGCGAACGCCAGTTATGGCAGGACAAGATCTCCGCCGAGCAGGATTACCTGCTGGCGCGCCAGGCCCTGCAAGAGGCCGAAATCGCCCTCGACAATGCCCGCCAGAAGATGACCGCCCTGAGTGGCAGTGCCGTATTGGTCGGCGGCAATCGCTACGAACTGCGTGCGCCATTCGCCGGTGTCGTGGTGGAAAAGCACCTGGGGGTTGGCGAGGTCGTCAGCGAAACCAGTAACGCCTTTACCCTCTCGGACCTGTCCCAGGTGTGGGTCACCTTCGGCGTATTCCCCAAGGACTTGAACAAGGTACGCATCGGCAAACCGGTGACCGTCAGCTCCACGGAACTGGGCACCGACGTGCGCGGCACCGTGGCCTACGTCGGCAGCCTGCTCGGCGAACAGACGCGCACCGCCACCGTGCGCGTGAGCGTGCCCAACCCGGACGACGCCTGGCGCCCAGGGTTGTTTGTCACCGTGCAACTGGCCACGGACACCGCCCAGGCCAAGGTCACCATCCCTCAGGAAGCGATCCAGACGGTCGAGGACAAGCCCTCGGTATTCGTGCGCACGCCAGACGGTTTTATCACCCGTCACCTTGAGCTGGGCGTCAGTGAGAACGGCTACGTCGAAGTGCGCCAGGGGCTGGCCGCCGGCGAGCAAGTGGCCACGGTCGGCAGCTTCATCCTCAAGTCCGAACTGGGCAAAGGCTCGGCCGAGCACGCCCATTGATCCTGCGAGTGATTCCCCATGTTTGAGCGCCTTATCCAATTCGCCATCGAGCAGCGCATCATCGTGCTGCTGGCGGTGCTGTTGATGGCCGGTGTCGGCATCGCCAGCTATCAGAAATTGCCCATCGACGCGGTGCCCGACATCACCAACGTACAGGTGCAGATCAACTCCGCAGCGGCCGGGTTTTCGCCGTTGGAAACCGAACAACGCATCACCTTTCCCATTGAAACGGCCATGGCCGGGTTGCCGGGCTTGCAGCAGACGCGTTCGCTGTCGCGCTCCGGGTTGTCCCAGGTCACGGTGATTTTCAAGGACGGCACCGACCTGTTCTTTGCCCGACAACTGGTCAATGAGCGCCTGCAAGTGGCCCGCGAGCAATTGCCCAGCGGCATCGAAACGGCGATGGGGCCGATCTCCACCGGGCTCGGGGAAATTTTCCTGTGGACCGTGGAAGCCAACGACGGTGCGCTCAAGGATGACGGCACGCCTTACACGCCGACAGACTTGCGCGTGATTCAGGACTGGATCATCAAGCCGCAACTGCGCAACGTGCCGGGCGTGGCCGAGATCAACACCATTGGCGGCTTTGCCAAGGAATACCAGATTGCCCCTGATCCCAAGCGCCTGGCGGCCTACAACCTGACCTTGAGCGATCTGGTCACCGCGCTGGAACGCAACAACGCCAACGTCGGCGCCGGTTATATCGAGCGCAGTGGCGAGCAATTGCTGATCCGCGCACCGGGGCAATTGGCGTCCATCGATGACATCGCCAACATCGTCATCACCTCTGCGGACGGCACGCCAATTCGTGTGCGCAACGTGGCCCAGGTCGACATCGGACGCGAGCTGCGCACCGGCGCCGCTACGGAAAACGGCCGTGAAGTGGTACTGGGCACCGTGTTCATGTTGATCGGTGAAAACAGCCGCAGCGTGTCCCAGGCCGTGGCGAAAAAACTTGAAGAGATCAACCGTTCGCTGCCCGAAGGCGTGGTGGCCGTCACCGTTTACGACCGCACCAACCTGGTCGAAAAAGCCATCGCCACCGTCAAGAAAAACCTTTTTGAAGGCGCGCTGTTGGTGGTCGCGGTGCTGTTTCTGTTCCTGGGCAATATCCGCGCGGCGTTGATCACCGCAATGGTGATTCCCCTGGCGATGCTGTTCACCTTCACCGGCATGTTCACCCACAAAGTCAGCGCCAACCTGATGAGCCTCGGCGCGCTGGATTTCGGCATCATCGTCGACGGCGCGGTGGTGATCGTCGAGAACGCCATCCGCCGCCTGGCCCATGCGCAACAGCGCCATGGCCGTCTGTTGACCCGCAGCGAGCGCCTGCACGAAGTGTTTGCCGCCGCCAAGGAAGCGCGGCGTGCGCTGATCTTCGGGCAGTTGATCATCATGGTCGTCTACCTGCCGATCTTCGCCCTCACCGGTGTGGCCGGGAAGATGTTCCACCCCATGGCCTTCACCGTGGTGATCGCCTTGCTCGGCGCGATGATTCTGTCGGTGACCTTCGTACCGGCGGCGATTGCGCTGTTTGTTACCGGCAAGGTCAAGGAAGAGGAGAACCTGGTGATGCGCAGCGCACGCCGGGTGTACGCGCCGGTGCTGGACTGGGTGATGACGCGACGTGCGCTGGTGTTCGGTCTGGCACTGTTGAGCATCGTCGCTTCGGGTGCGGTGGCCAGCCGCATGGGCAGTGAATTCATCCCCAGCCTCAGCGAAGGCGACTTCGCCCAACAGGCCCTGCGCGTGCCTGGCACCAGCCTCACGCAATCGGTGCAGATGCAGCAGCAGCTTGAGAAGGTGTTGATGGCCCAGGTGCCGGAAATCGAGCGAGTATTTGCCCGCACCGGCACCGCAGAAATTGCCTCCGACCCGATGCCGCCGAATATTTCCGACAGCTACGTGATGCTCAAGCCGAAGGACCAATGGCCCGATCCGAAAAAATCCCGCGAGGCGCTGATCGCCGATATCCAACGCGCCAGTGCGATCGTGCCAGGCAGTGCGTATGAGCTGTCGCAGCCGATCCAACTGCGCTTCAACGAGCTGATTTCCGGGGTACGCAGTGACGTGGCGGTGAAGGTGTTTGGCGATGACATGGCGGTGCTGAACAGGACTGCCGGGGAAATCGCCGAGACCTTGCAGAAGCTCGATGGCGCCTCAGAAGTGAAGGTGGAACAGACCGCCGGTTTGCCGGTGCTGACCATCAATATCGACCGCGACAAGGCGGCGCGTTTTGGCCTGAATGTCGGCGATGTGCAGGACACCCTCGCGGTGGCCGTCGGTGGGCGCCAGGCCGGTACGTTGTATGAAGGCGACCGCCGTTTCGACATGGTCGTGCGTTTGTCCGACGCGCTGCGCACCGATATCGACGGCCTGTCACGGTTGCTGATTCCGGTGCCGGCGCAGGCCTCCGGGCAATTGGGTTTTATTGCCTTGTCCCAGGTTGCCAGCCTGGACCTGGCGCTCGGCCCGAACCAGATCAGCCGCGAGAACGGCAAGCGCCTGGTGATCGTCAGCGCCAACGTGCGCGGGCGCGATATTGGCTCGTTCGTGGCAGAGGCCGAAGCAGCGATCACCGGCCAAGTGAAAGTACCGGCGGGCTACTGGACGTCCTGGGGCGGCCAGTTCGAACAGCTCAAGGAAGCCTCCGAGCGCTTGCGCATCGTGGTGCCGGTGGCGCTGCTGCTGGTGTTCGGCTTGCTGTTCATGATGTTCAACAACCTCAAGGATGGGCTGTTGGTGTTTACCGGGATTCCGTTCGCGTTGACCGGTGGGATCATGGCCTTGTGGCTCAGGGATATTCCGCTGTCGATCTCGGCGGGAGTGGGCTTTATCGCGTTGTCCGGTGTGGCGGTGCTCAACGGTCTGGTGATGATTGCCTTCATCCGCAACCTGCGCGAGGAAGGGCGTTCGTTGTCGGTGGCGACCACCGAGGGTGCGCTGACCCGACTGCGCCCCGTGTTGATGACCGCGTTGGTAGCGTCCCTCGGGTTTATCCCCATGGCGTTGGCCACCGGCACTGGGGCTGAGGTGCAAAGGCCGCTGGCAACCGTGGTGATCGGCGGGATTATCTCCTCGACGTTGCTGACCTTGCTGGTGTTGCCGGCGTTGTACCAGTGGGCGCATCGCAAGGAAGAGGGCACGGCTTAAGGTGCTCAAGGTGCTTAAGGCGCTTAGGGTGTATTTTTTTGTGGTGAGCGGGCTCACCACAACTGTCAGGGAAGCGGAAACACCAGGCTGAACCGTGTAAAAACGCCGGGCTGGCTGCTGACGTCGGCGTGGCCCTGATGCAAATGCATGATCGATTGCACGATGGCCAGCCCCAGGCCCGTGCCGCCTTCGGCGCGGGTGCGGCTGCTGTCGGCGCGGTAGAAGCGTTCGAACAGGTGCGGCAAATGGTGCGCTTCGATGCCGCGACCGGGGTTGCCCACCGACAGCGCGACGCTCTGGTCGTAGGTTTCCACCAGCAGCAACACACTGGCGCCGCTCGGTGTATGCCGAATCGCGTTGGACAGCAGGTTGGAGATGGCGCGCTGGATCATCAGGCGATCCCCGGTCACCCAGGCGTCGCCGCGCAGGCTCAGGGTGACTTGCTTGTCCTCGGCACTCAGGGCGAACAGTTCAATCACCCGCTGCGCTTCGTCACCCAGCGATACTGCCCCAAACTCGGCGCGTGCCGCCGGGTGGCTGACCTGGGCCAGAAACAGCATGTCGGAAACGATGCGCGACAGGCGTTCCATTTCCTCGGTGCAGGACTCCAGCCCGGCCTTGTAGTCTGCCGAAGGCCGCTCGCGAGACAGCGTCACCTGGGCCTTGCCCATCAGGTTGGTCAACGGCGCACGCAGTTCGTGGGCCAGGTCGTCGGAGAATTGCGACAGCTGCTGTACGCCGGCATCCAGGCGATTGAGCATCACGTTGAAACCCTGGGCCAACTCGCCCAGTTCCTTGGGCAGGTTATCCACGGACAAGCGATGGGTCAGGTCCTGAGTGGTGACCTGGGCGGCCACATGGCTGAACTGCTTCAACGGTGCCAAGCCGCGCTGCACCAGCCACCAGGCGCCCATGCCGATCAGGATCAACAGCAACGGCACGGCGATCACGGTGGAGCGCAGGTAGGCGCTGAGCAACGCTTCATCGTCGGAGCGGTCCAGCGACAGCAATACACGCACATAGTCGCCACCGCGCAGGGGCATCACGTGGGTGGCAGTGAGGATGCGATTGTCGCGGCCGTCCACCCAATTCACGTAGGCCAGGTTTTTGCCGGCGGGTGCGTCGAGCAACAACGGCTGCTGGGGTTTGGCCCCCACGCTGAGCAGCACCGGCGCGTCAGGCTGGGTGCCGGTGATGGTCAGGTAAATATTGTCGTGGCCCATCACCAGGTCCAGCAACGAATGGGGGCGGGCGGCGATGTCGTGGGGTTTGAGGTCCTGGCGCAGGCTGTGTTCCAACTGCTCCATTTTGTTTTCCAGGCCCTTGCGCGCGAGGTTTTCCAGCTCGTGGGTCAGGGCCAGGTAGGCGAGGGTCGCGAGCAGCACCACCAGCCCTGCGCCCATCAGGCTGACCGTCAGGCCCAGGCGCATCGACAGGCTGCTGGTCTTCATTGGCGCGCTTCCAGCACATAACCCACGCCGCGAATGGTGTGGATCAGCTTGACCTCGCTCTGGTCATCGACCTTGCCGCGCAGGCGGCTGATGGAGACTTCCACCACGTTGGTGTCGCAATCGAAGTTCATGTCCCACACCAGGGAAATGATCTGCGTGCGCGTCATCACTTCGCCGGTCTGGCGCATCAACACATGCAACAGGGCGAACTCCTTGGTGGTCAGGTCGATGCGTCGGTTGCCGCGATAGGCACGATGCCGACGCGGGTCCAACTCCAGGTCCGAGACGCGCAGCACGTCCGGCAGCGGGATATGTTCACTGCGCCGCAGCAAGGTGCGCACGCGGGCGAGCAACTCGGGAAATTCGAAGGGTTTGACCAGGTAGTCGTCGGCGCCCATGTCCAGGCCCTTGATCTTGTCGGCCAGGCGTCCGCGCGCGGTCAGCATCATCACGCGCTGGTTGCCCTCGCGGCGCAGTTGCTCCAGCACGTCCCAGCCATCGGTGTTGGGCAGGTTGACGTCGAGGATCACCAGTTCATAAGTGTTCTGCCTGGCCAGGTGCAGACCGTCGATGCCGCTGGCGGCGCAGTCGACGACGTAACCGCTTTCGGTCAGGCCTTGCTGCAAGTAATCGGCGGTTTTCTGCTCGTCCTCAACCACAAGGATACGCATGGGGATTTACCTTCAAGGAAACGAAAGGAGATGGCCTCATAGAGGCGCTGAGGGATCTGTAGGAAAACTCTGAAGCCTGAAGTAGCTTTAGGGTCAAGGCAGGTCAGGCCGCTGCGACGATTCGTCGCTGGATGCGCGCACAAAAAAAACGCCCCAAACGGGGCGTAAAAAATCATCTCTGTTCCAAAGGAGCTACACAAAAGCTGCAGAGATGAAGTGTGTTCGATGTGCAGTATAAAAAGTGCAACTTAACGAGAAGGTGAGGCCGATATTACAGTTCTGACAGACTTCAACTTGTTAAGAGATGTACGGCATTGGCAAGTGAATGTAAGTGGACCACCTAAAGCGCGGCCAACGGATACTCGACAATCACGCGAACTTCTTCCAGATCTGATTCGAATGCACTTGAGCGCACGGTGGCCTGGCGCAGCCTGAGGGATAGATCTTTCAAATTGCCACTTTGCACCACGTATTTGGCTTCGATATCCCGCTCCCAGCGGCGTTGATTGGTAAGCGGGTCGCCGGCCCCGTCGCGGCGCATGTACACCGCGTTGGCGTTGCTGTAATCGGCGCCGGTGCCTTTGGCGTAGCGGGTCATGAACGACAGGCCGGGGATGCCGAAGGCGTGCATGTCCAGGTCATAGCGGACCATCCACGAGCGTTCCTTGGGCGAGTTGAAGTCGCTGTACTGGATCGAGTTGTTGAGGAAGATCGAGTCCGAGTTGCGCAGGTAGTCGAAGTCGTCATCGCCGTTGTTGCGTTGATGGGACACGGCGAGGCTGTGAGCGCCGACCTTCGCGCCGAGCCGGGCACTCCAGATGGTGTTATCGAATTCACCGAGCAGTTTTTTACCTTCGTCCACCGCCTTGTAGACGTTGATGTCGCCGAACAACGAGACGTCGTCGCTCAGCGGGTAACTGGCGGCGCTGCCTGCGTAATACTGGTTCCACGCGTCCTTGAGGCGGCTGCCGTACAGGCTCAGGCTGAGGTGTTTGTTGAGCTGGTAATCGCCGCCGCCATAGGCGATCCAGGGCGAGTCGACGGGGCCTGCGTAAAACGTTGCGAAGCCTTTGTTCATGCCGCTTTGGGTGGGTTGGCTCATGCCGTCCAGGCGCCCGCCCTGCAAGGTCAGGCCGTCCAGGCTGGTGTTCTGCAAGGTCACGCCGCGAAAACTTTCCGGCAATACGCGCGAATCGCCGTAGGCCACTACCGGTGTGAGCGGGAACACGTCGCCGGCCTTGACCACCGTGTCCAGCACGCGCAGTTTCGCCGCGCCGCCGACTTTGCTGTAGCTGTCTTCGGGATGGTTGTTGCTGTCCACGGGCATGACCCCGAACGAGCCTTTGCCGCCGCTGCGACCGGTGCCCGAGTCGAGCTTCACGCCGATCATGGCAAACGCGTCCAGGCCAAACCCCACGGTGCCTTGGGTAAAGCCGGACTCGAATTTACCGATCAACCCCTGGGCCCAGGCCTCGGAATAGCCGTTGCCGGTTGGGCTGGACTGGCCCTTGCGGTCGTCCCGATTGAAGTAAAAATTGCGTGCGAGCACATTGATGCTGCTGCCTTCGATAAACCCTTCGGCCTTGTCCTCCACGGCCACAGCGGCCAAGGGCAGCGCGGCGCACAGTGAAAGGGGAAGGCTGTAATAACGGATGTGCATGTTTCGCTCCTCGGTATTGGCAGTGATCAGCTTCTTATGGAGGTGGGCGTTCTTATTGATCTGGCCCGGGCTGATAGTTGCAAACCGTGGATAACGATCAGGTGGCTTGAACATTACAATTCTGGAAACTCATCGGCATCTAACAAATAAGTAATGTTCTGGTGAACCTCATGACAGGGTGCGCTGGTTAGTCTCGGCACTGAACTTTCAGTCGAGGAATCAACCATGAACTTTTATCGCGTTGGCTTGGGTGTATTGATCGCAACGTTGTCATTGGGGGCGCTGGCCGAAAACGGCGGTGATCGCACCTTTGCCCTGATGATGGAGCGCAATGAAAAGGCCATGGCCGCCTATGCCGAAAAGCAGGGCAAGCCGGCGCCTCAAGTACAGGTGTATCGCTATGGCATGGATCTGGACATTGCCAAGGTGGTTAGTGTCACGCCGCCGATCCGTGCCTGTAACCCGGTGCCGTCGCGCATGACCTATGAAGACTCCAGCGGCGCCCTCAATACACTGGAGTATCAAGTCATGGGCGTGTGTCGAAATAACGGCGGTTAATAGCGTCAAAAAAAAGAGTCAGGTGTGGCACTGAAGTTCGCTTCAGAAAAGCCCCTCAGGGCCGATGCAGGTCAGATCACTCTCTCCAATTGACCATCGGTGCCTAATGTTCAACACCCGTTTGAAGCAGGAGCTGTCGGCTCTTCGCGAAGAATTGTCCAGCTTGCAGCAGGTCAAGGAGAGCCTGGAAAGCGAAATGTTGTGCCTGACGCTGGACGCCGATGGCCGGGTGGAATGGGCGAATGCCAATTTCCTGCAGGAACTGGCCTACCAGTCGAGCAACATTGTAGGGCGCCCTATTGAAGACTTGGTGCCGGCCCATGTGCGCCGGGATGAATTCCAGCAGCGCTTCAACAATGCCCTGCGCCGTGGCGAACACTTCGCTGGCACCGTGCGGCTGATGCGTGGCAATGGCCAGGAAGCCTGGCTTCGCTCCATCGTGCAGCCGGTGCGCAGTTCCGATGGACGCATCAAGCATTTCTCGATTTTTTCCAGCGACCTCACGCGCACCATCGAAGCGTCGCGTGAGCATGAAAACCTGATCACCGCGCTGGTACGCTCCACCGCCGTGATCGAGTTCGACCTGGGCGGCCATGTGCTCACCGCGAACGATCGCTTCCTTGCCGGCATGGGGTACAGCCTGGCGCAGATCCAGGGCAAACATCACCGTATGTTCTGTGAGCCGCAGGAATACAACAGCGACGAGTACCAGGCCTTCTGGAAGCGACTGAACAACGGTGAGTTTGTCGCATCGCGTTTCAAACGTGTGGACAGCCGTGGCCAGGTGGTGTGGTTGGAAGCCACCTACAACCCCGTGCTGGACGCCAACGAGCGGTTGTACAAAGTGGTCAAGTTCGCCACGGTGATCACCGATCAGGTCAACCGTGAACAGACGGTGGCCGATGCCGCGAACATCGCTTACAGCACCTCGCTGCAAACCGACAGCAGCGCCCAGCGCGGCACCACGGTGGTGACTCAGGCGGTCGAGGTGATGCGCGACCTGGCCACGCACATGCAACAGGCGGGCGAAGGTATCGAGGCGCTGAATGCGCAATCCCAAGTCATCGGCACCATCGTCAAGACCATCAGTGGCATCGCCGAACAGACCAACTTGCTGGCGCTCAACGCGGCCATCGAGGCGGCGCGTGCCGGCGAGCAGGGCCGCGGTTTTGCGGTGGTGGCTGATGAGGTGCGCCAACTGGCGTCACGTACCAGCAAAGCCACCGAAGAAATTGTCGGCGTGGTGCGTCAGAACCAGGACATGGCCCGCGACGCGGTGGCGCTGATGACCGACGGCCGCCTGCAAGCCGAGCAGGGCCTGGCCCTGGCAGCGGAGGCGGGTACGGTGATCGTGGAAATCCAGGACGGCGCCCAGAAGGTGGTCAGCGCCGTAGGGCAATTCGCAAACCAGCTATCGACCTGACCCGTAGGGCTGATGCTGAGGTGTCGTAGGTTTTTTCGTTTGAAGAGCCGATCTCAAGTCGCTGACTCAGCGCCCCAGCATCTTCACCCAGCGCGACGGCGGCATGCCGTAGGTGCTGCGAAACTGCCGGGTCATGTGACTCTGGTCGGTGAATCCGGCGGTCAAGGCTGCATCGACCAATGAACGCCCTTGGGCCAGCAGGCTGCGCACCAGATCCAGGCGGCGCATGGTCAGGTAGCGATAGGGGCTGGTGCCGAACAGCACACGAAAATCCCGCGACAACGCCCAGCGGTCACGGCCGGCGTGCTCGGCCATTTCATCCAGGGTGATGCTGCGGCCCAGGGCGCTGTGGATAAATTCCCGGGCGCGTTCGGCGGCCACGTAATCGAAGGTCTTGCGGCTGATGATGGCCCCGGCGGCAGTGCTGAGCGCGTGGGCCAGGTCGAACATCGCGTCCTGTTCCTGCAGTGGATCAATCGGGTGATCGAGGTTCTGCAGCAGCACTTCGCTGGCGCGGAACAGCCTGGGGTCAGTGGATAAACCACTGGGGATAAACGGCAGCGGCTTGCCGCCGAGAATCTGCTGGATCAGCGACGGCTCCACGTAAATCATCCGGTACTTGAAGCCCTCGTCGCTGCCGGCGTGGCCGTCGTGGGTCTCATCGGGATGGAGCACCATGGTCGTGCCGGGCAGGCTGTGGATCATGTCGCCGCGATAGTGAAAGCTCTGCACCCCAGACAAGGTACGCCCGATGGCGTAGGTGTCATGGCGATGGGGATCGAACGCGAAGCCCGCAAAGTACGCCTCGATACGGTCCAGGCCGCTGGCGTGCGGGGCGCGGTGCAGCCAGTCGAAGGTGGGGGTCGGTTTGCCCATGGTGGCTTGTCACAAAAAGAGAGGGAATTACGTTAACCCAGTCTGCATCGCCTGTCTGCCGGGGTCTTGTACGATTGTGCGGGCGGTGGGGGCGGCCTATGCTGGTGACCCTCATGGCTACCCTGTCGTTCAGTTGGTATTCCTGCGTGGCGCTGGTGTTTTCCAGTGCGCATATGGCCAGTCTCTACAGTCGCTCACGCAACTGGCTCGATCGTTTTGCCGGCGGTTGCTACGTGTTGTTCGGCGCAGATCTTGTAGCAAATCGCTGACGGCCCGTGGTAAGAAGCCTGACGTTTATTTGTGAGGTCGGGTCATGAGCAAGCTGCGGGTCGGTATTATTTTTGGGGGCCGTTCGGCTGAACACGAAGTGTCATTGCAGTCGGCGCGCAATATCGTTGACGCGCTGGACCGTTCGCGCTTCGAGCCCGTCCTGATCGGCATCGACAAGGCTGGCCATTGGCACCTCAACGACACCTCGAACTTCCTGATCAACCAGGAAAACCCGGCGCTCATCGCCCTCAACCAATCCAACCGCGAACTGGCGGTGGTGCCCGGCAAAGCCAGCCAGCAAGTGGTGGAAACCTCTGGCAGCGGCCTGTTGGCACACATTGATGTGATCTTCCCCATCGTCCACGGCACCCTCGGCGAGGATGGCTGCCTGCAAGGCCTGCTGCGCATGGCTGACCTGCCTTTCGTCGGCTCCGACGTGCTCGGTTCGGCGGTGTGCATGGACAAGGACATCAGCAAGCGCCTGCTGCGCGACGCCGGCATTGCGGTGACGCCGTTCATTACCCTGACCCGCAGCAACGCTGCGCGTACTTCCTTCGACACTGCGCTGAATAAACTCGGCCTGCCGATGTTCGTCAAACCGGCCAACCAGGGTTCGTCGGTGGGCGTGAGCAAAGTGGCGAATGAAGCCGAGTACCACGCGGCGGTTGACCTGGCCTTGGGTTTCGATGAAAAAGTGCTGGTCGAATCGGCCGTGCAAGGCCGTGAAATCGAATGTGCCGTGCTCGGCAATGAGCACCCCATCGCCAGCGGTTGCGGCGAGATTGTGGTGAGCAGCGGTTTCTATTCCTACGACAGCAAATACATCGACGACCAGGCGGCCCAGGTGGTGGTGCCGGCGGCGATCAGCCCCGAGGCCAGCGAGCGGATCCGTCAACTGGCCATTGAAGCGTTTGAGGTGTTGGGCTGCTCAGGCCTGGCGCGCGTTGACGTGTTTCTTACGGCAGACGGCGAAGTGCTGATCAACGAAATCAACTCACTGCCCGGCTTCACCCGCATCAGCATGTACCCCAAGCTGTGGCAGGCGGCGGGCATGAGCTACAGCGAGTTGGTAAGCCGCTTGATTGAGCTGGCGCTGGAACGGCATGCGGGGCGCAAGGGGCTGAAGATCAGCCGCTGACTTACCACGCCTCGCCACAGGGGAGGCTGTGTGTTCATCAATCCCCCAGGGCTTCGCCTTCACGCCGAGGATCCGCGCCGCCGCTCAGCGACACCTTGCCCTGAGCATCCCGCGTGCGAACAATCGCCTGCACGCCGCTGGTCATCTCGATCTCGCTCAGCGCATGGCCTTTGTCCTTCAGCGTCTGCTTCACGCCAGGGCTGAACAAACCGGCCTCCAACTCGGTAGCGCCGTTGCGGCTGCCGAAGTTGGGCAGGCTGATGGCGGCCTGTGGATCGAGGTTCCAGTCGAGCATGGCCACCAGGGATTTGCTCACGTATTCGATGATTTGTGAGCCGCCCGGTGAACCTACCGTGGCCAGCAGCTCACCGCTCTTGCGGTCGAATACCAGCGTCGGCGCCATGGCCGAACGCGGGCGTTTGCCGGGTTGCACGCGGTTGGCGACGGGCTGGCCGTTTTCTTCGGGGATGAACGAGAAGTCGGTCATCTGGTTGTTGAGCAAAAAGCCCTGAACCATTACATGTGCGCCAAACGCGGCTTCCACGGTGGTGGTCATCGACACGGCGCCGCCCCAGTCATCCACAGCCACCACTTGCGAGGTGGAGATGCGCAGCGGCGAACGGTCCGGCGCGTAAGCCACTTGAATGCCCGCAGGCTGGCCCGGTTTGGCGATGCCCATGCTGCGTTCACTGATCAACGTGGCGCGTTGGGCCAGGTAGTTCGGCGCGACCAGGCCAGCCACCGGCACCGGCGTAAAGTCCGCATCAGCCACATACAGCGCGCGGTCGGCGAAGGCCAGGCGGCCGGCTTCGGCGATCAGGTGCACGGCCTCGGGCATTGGCTCAAGCCCGGCAGGCGAGGCGCTCTTGATCGGTGTCATCGGTGCAATAGCCAGACGCGGATCGCGGGCTTCCAGGGCCTGCAACGTTCCGAGGATCTGCGCGACCGCAATCCCACCTGACGACGGCGGCGGCATGCCACAGATTTTCCAGCGTTTGTAATCGGTGCACAGCGGTTCACGCTCCTTGGCCGCGTAAGCCTTGAGGTCGGTCTGGGACAGGCTGCCCGGGTTGCGATTGCCCTGTACTTTGCGTGCGATCTCATAGGCAATCGGCCCGCGGTACAACGCGTCCGGACCCTCTGTGGCGATGCGCCTGAACACGGCGGCCAGCGCCGGGTTTTTCAGCAGCGTACCCGCGGCTTTGGGCGTGCCATCGGCATTCAGAAAGTAGGCGGCCATCTCTGGCGATTGCGCAATAAAGCGGTCTGCTGCGATCAGGCTGTGCAAGCGTGGTGAAATCGCGAAGCCTTGCTCAGACAAGCGGATCGCCGGTTCAAACAGCTTGGCCCATTGCAGGTGGCCGCTCTTCTTATGGGCCATTTCCAAGGCCCGCAACACACCGGGCGTGCCCACCGAGCGCCCGCCGATCTGCGCGTCGGTAAAGGCCATGGGTGTGCCGTCGGCATTGAGGAACAACCGCTGCGTCGCCCCGGCCGGTGCCGTTTCGCGGCCGTCATAGGCGCGCACCTTTTCCCCATCCCACAGCATGATGAACGCACCGCCGCCGATGCCGGAGGATTGCGGTTCCACCAGGGTCAACACCGCCTGCATGGCGATGGCGGCATCAATCGCCGAACCGCCTTGGCGCAACATCGCGCGGCCGGCTTCGGCGGCCAGCGGGTTGGCGGCGGCGGCCATATGCCGTTGCGCGTGCTGCGTGCTCAGGTCGGTGCGATAGCCCGAGCCCAGCTCCGGTGCCGGTGGTTGTTCGTTGACCGGGGTGTGGCAGGCCACAAGGGCCAGGGCTGCGGCAATAACCGACAACTGACGGCGGGAAATCGAAAACACGTGCTGAACTCCGTTCATTTTGAGAATGATCTGTTGTCCCTGGTTGCTGCCGATTACAGGTAGATCGTGCCTTGCATGTACAACACGGCCTTGCCGGAAATGATCACTCGGTCGCCTTTGAGCGCGCAGCGCAATTGGCCTTTGCGTTTACCGCCTTGTTCCGCCGTCAGTGTTGTTTTCCCCAGGCGTGCAGCCCAGAACGGCGCGAGCGAGGTGTGCGCAGAACCCGTGACCGGGTCTTCATTGACGCCCACGTTCGGCCCGAACCAGCGCGAAATAAAATCGAACTGCGTGCCTTGGGTGGTTACTGCGATCCCGCGTTTAGGCAGGCCCTTGAGCCGTGCGAAATCCGGCGTCAGCGCAGCGACCTGGGCTTCGTTGGCCACCAGCACGATGTAGTCATCGGTGCTGAATACTTCGGCGTGCTCGATCCCCAGGGCACTCAACATGCCGGCTGGCGGCTCACAGAGCTGCGGCGTCTTGGCCGGGAAATCCATCGCCAACTCATCGCCATCGCGTGTCACCCGCAGCTCGCCGCTGCGGGTGGAAAAGCGCAGCACTTCGGGTGCATCGGGCAACTGATTAATCAGCACCCACGCCGCCGCCAGCGTGGCATGGCCACACAGGTCCACCTCGACTTCGGGGGTAAACCAGCGCAACTCGTAGAACCCATCACGGGGCACGAAGTAGGCGGTTTCGGAGAGGTTGTTTTCGGCGGCGATACTTTGCAGTTGATCGTCAGGTAGCCACTCGGTGAGCGGGCACACGGCTGCCGGGTTGCCGCCGAAAGGATGTTGGCTGAAGGCGTCGACTTGGTAGATGTCCAGTTTCACCGTGAAGCACTCCGTGTGGTGGGAGGCTGGACACTAACAGTGGCAAAGCAGGGCGTCAAAAGCGGCCTGCCTTGGAATAGGCCGTGTGGCCAGGTCATCAGAAATCCCAGCGTGTGGTCAGCATGAAGTGACGCGGCGCGCCGTAGATGGCGGAGTTATAGAAACCCACGTTGGTGTAGTAGTGCTTATCGAACACGTTGTTCAGGTTCAGCGTGGTCGACAGGTTTTTGGTGAATTGGTAGCGCGTCATCAAATCCACCACCCAATAGGACTCCTGGGAGAATTCATCGGTAGTGCCCTTGGGGCTGTTGTAGATGTCCTGCCACACCGTGTTCTGCCAGCGCAGGCCACCGCCGACGCTGACTTTGTCCAACTCGCCCTTGAGCTTGTAGATCGTGTACATGCTCACCTGGTCTTCGGGTTCGAAGGTCGAGATTTTTTTGCCGGCATCGTCGCGCACCACTTTGTGAGTGTAGCCACCTTGCAACTGCCAGCCGGGGGCGATTTCGCCGGACAGTTCCAACTCATAGCCCTTGGTCGTCGCGTCGGTGCTCTTGAAGGCAAAGTTGGACGGGGTTGGCGTCTGGTTGTTGTAAGCGTCGTCGGGGAGGGAGCGGTTGCTTTCCTTGACTTCGAAGTACGCCAGGCTGGCGTTCATGCGACCGTCAAGGAACTCGCCCTTGAGGCCCACTTCGTAGTTCTCGCCTTCGTCCGGGTCGATCAGCTTGCGGTCGCGGTCGAGGTTGTAGCTTTCCTGGGGCATGAACACATCGGTGTAGCTGACATAGGCTGACAGGTTTTCCGTGAGGTCATAAATGGCCCCGGCATAGGGAATGAAACGACCGGTTTCACGGTAGGTGTCGGTGCTGCCGGTCAGGGTGTAGTCGACCACGCGACCGCCCAGCAACAGTTTCAGGTCATCGGTGAGGTTCCAGCGGGTGGTGACGTACATGCCGGTCTGGCGGATGGTGTCGTCGATGACTTGCGAGGCCACGCCCCAGTCGGGCTTGGCCAGGTTGCCGTGCCAGTTGAAGTAGTCGACGAGGTTGGCCGTGGGGAAGGTTTCATCCCAGTAGCCCTTGCCCTTCCAATGGGCGGTGCTGATCGAGCCGCCCACCACCAGGTCATGTTCGCGGCCGAGGAAGTTGAACGGGCCGCTGAGGTACAGGTCGGCTGAATCGCTGGTGGTCTCGCCTTTGTAGCGCTGCGCGTTGATGTCTGCAGTACCGTCCGCTGCCGGCTGGTAGAACTGGATCGCGCCCAGCTGGGCATCGTAGCCGTTGAGCTTGTGGTCCAGTTGCAGCTTGGTCACCCAGCCGTCGCCGAGGTCGTGCTCCAGGTTCGCGAACACCGTGCGGGTGTATTGCTGCCAACTGCTCCAGTCGGTGGCATTGCTGAAAGACCGCTTGGCATCGTTGAGCGCACCCGAATAGTTGAACAGCGGGAAACTGCCGGACCAGGTCGAGCCTTTGGGTTTGTTGTCCTGATAGTCCGCGCCGACGGTGAGCAGGGTATCGGGCGACAGGTCGAATTCAAGGATGCCGTAGAACACCGAGCTTTTGTTCGAGTAACGGTCGATCCACGACTTGCTGTCCTGATACGCCGCCACGGCACGCCCGCGCACATTGCCGGTTTCGGTCAGCGGGCCGCTGACGTCCACTTCCGTGCGGTAGTTGTCCCATGTGCCGGCTGCCGTGGTGATGTGGCCGAGAAACTCCGCCGTGGGCTTCTTGCGCACCAGGTTGATGGTGCCGCCCAGGGAGCCGGCGCCGCTGAGCAGGCCGGAGGCGCCTTTGAGCACTTCGACGCGGTCATAGATAGCCATGTCGCTCAGGGTGTTGCCCGCCGAATAGGCCACGTTGCGCACGGCCGAGGGGATGCCGTCGTATTGGAAATTGTTGATCGAGAAACCGCGCGAGTAGTAGTTGCTGCGGTCGGTGTCGTAGGCCGAGACGGTAATGCCGGGCGTGTGGCGCATCACGTCGTCGACGCTGTCGAGGGCGAAGTCGTCCATGTGCTGGCGCGTGACGACGCTGATGGACTGCGGCGTTTCACGGGGTGTGAGCACCAGGCGCGTGGCCGTGGCGATGGTCCCAGGTGTGTAGGAACCGGTCCCTTCGGTGACGGTGCCCAGTTGGTTGCTGATCACCGTGGTGGTGCCCAGTTGCAAGGCTGCGCCGGGCTGTTCGGTGCGGGTTAGCATCACCGCGTTGGGACCGTTTCGCTCGAAGCTCAGCGGCGTGCCTTCGAGCAGTTGGGCCAGCGCCTCCAGGGCGGTCATGCGGCCGTTGACACCGGGCGATTCGACGCCCTGGGCCAGGTCAGCCGTGTAGGCAATTTGCAGCCCGCTCTGCACACTCAATTGATCCAGGGCATTGACCAGCGACTGGCCGGCGATGGCAAAACTGCGGGTGTCCGCCGCTTCGCGAGTGGCCAGCTGGCCCGCCGGTTCCACGGCAACCGCGTGGCTGCACGCCAGGCAAATGGCGAGCGCCAGGACGCTGCGGGCATGGGTCGGATTGAATGCTGGAAAGTGCATGTGAGCCCCGTTAGAAATAGGAATGATTTGCAAAGGCAAAGTTCTTGACGGGTTGAACCTTCGAAAGCCGTAAAACTTTTTTCGACGGTGTCGGGGCTCTGTGTCAGCGGATAACCAGGATGCCACCGGGCAGGCGCTGGACCTGGGTGGACGTGACTTTACTCAATGCCTTTACGATCGCCACGGGGTCATCCAACTGGTAATTCCCGCTGACGCGCTCACTGGCGGCGGCATCGTTGAATAACAGGATCGGCGCCGGGTAATAGCGCCGGATCTCTTCGAGTACCTGCACCAGTGGCGCGTTCTGGAACGACAGCCGCCCGTTGATCCAGGCCATCTGCCGTTCACTGCCTTCCAGTGACAGCGGTTGCAACTGTCCATCGCGCAACTGTTGCCAGTTGCCCGCGTGCAACAGGCTCTGTTCGCCCTTGCGGTCGGCGAAGCGCACTTGGCCCTGGCGCACGGCGACGGTGACCCCCGAGTTGCGCTGGCTGACGCTCAATTGCGTGCCGACCACGGTCACGCTGGCCTCGGCGGTCTCGATGCTCATGGGGCGGTTGGCATCCTGGGAGGCTTGGCGATTAGCGGGGGCGGGGGTAATTCGAGGCCGACGGCGAGGTCTTTCAAGGCCTGTTCGAAGGCGCGGTTTTCCCACATCGTATCCAGTTCCGCATACGCGCTGGCGTGCCGGGGATCGGCCGTGCGCCACTGCTCAAAGCGCTGGCGGGTGATGAGGTTGCGCGCTGTCTCATCGCGCAGCGCGAACCAGTCGGCTGCCTGCTCACGTACGGCATCGGGAATGTCGGGGCGATCAATCATGGTAGGTCGTTTGCTTGACGCAGGCGGTGAGGGCTTGGCGCAGGTCCTTTTCCACCGTGCTCAACGATACCTGCAGGCGCTGGGCGATCTCGCCTTGGGACAGGTCGTGCAGTCGATGTAAAACCAGGATTTGTTGCTGGCGTTTGGGCAAGGTAGCGAGCACCTGTTGAAACTGCCGCAGTTGCTGCTGGCCCTGAGCCTGACTCTCCGGCCCGGGTGCCGTCGTGGGCACTTCGACCACCAGGCTTTCGGCCAAATGGCACTCATAGCGCCTTTTGCTGCGCACACTGCGCAAATGGTCAAAGGCCAGGTACTGCGCGGTTTGATAAAGAAACGGCTTCAAGTGTTCGATGGGGCGGGCGTACAGCGCCTTGGCTACCTTCAGGTAGGTTTCCTGGGCCAGGTCCTCCGCCTGGTTCGAACAGCCGACGACGCGCGACAGCATACGGATTAACGCACTGCGCTGCCCGATAAAAACGGCGCTGAGTTTTTCCTGATCCCCTGGCGTCCCTGTCTCCATGGCCCCGATACCTTACTGCTGCGTTGCGCGAATAGCAGGCATACTAATGAGAAGTTGTCTCATTTGATAGGGCGCTGGGTGACTATCGCCTCAGGCTGCGTTCGTAGGCGGCCAACACCGTTCGCTCCGATTGCACAAGGTAGGCATCCAGCATGACAGTCGCCTCGTCTGGCCGGCCCTCCTCAACGCACTGCAGTATCGAAGCGTTCATATTGAGAAACGGCAAATGCAAGAACTGAGGGTCGTTGAGCAGCCCGAACGCCAGCCGCAATTCAGCCGAGATCTGACCGTAGAACACCAGCAGGCGCGGGCTGTCGGCCAGTTCGACGATAGCGGTGTGGAACATCATGTTGGCCGTGCCGACCGCGCCCCAGTCTTTCGCTTCGCGCGCACGCACGCCCAATTCGACCGCCTCGCGCATGTGCAGCGTGCCTGGATGCTGGGGGTAACCCTGTGCGATCGCCTTGCACTCGATGAAGCGGCGCACCCGGTAGATGTCGATGATCGACCCCATGTCCGGTTCCGCCACCGTGACGCCGCGGTTGGGTTCGTGTTTGAGCAACCCTTCACGCGTCAGGACCCGGAAGGCCTCTCTCAACGTGTTGCGCGAAATATCCAGGTTCTCGGCCAGTGCCGCTTCTGAAAGGCGTTGGCCGGGCACGAGCTCGCCTTCGACCAGCATCCTGCGAATTTCCTGGGTGATGGTTTCTCCCAGTGATCTTGGCAGGGCGGAAGAGGCGTCGTTCATAAAAAATCCTAGGTGAGAAAACCGCTCCATTATTCCATCAGAGCGGGTGAGTGGCACAAGGATGACGCGCGTCGTATGCGTCATTAAGTAGCACATGCGCGGTATGAGGTAACAATTTGGTGCCAATCGCTCAACTATAGGATGTGAATTGTTCAACAAGAATGCCTTGATGCATCTACATTTCAGGGTGTTTGCCTGGGTCTTGGCATGCTCATTGCTCAGTCAAACTATCTCTCACTGTAGGAATGATGCCGTGACACAGACCCCTCAAGCGTTCACAAAAGCGCGGCGCGCTTCGTTGATCGCCGCGATTTTCATGATGGCGACGTCTGCCATCGGCCCTGGATTCATCACCCAGACCGCCACGTTCACGGCCAAGATGGGGGCGGCATTTGCGTTCGGTATCCTGGCGTCGATTCTGATCGACTTCGTGGTTCAACTTAACGTCTGGCGTATCGTTTCACTGACTCGAATGCGTGCCGCAGACGTGGCCAACAAAGCGATTCCAGGCAGCGGTTACCTGCTGGCGGTGCTGGTGATTTTCGGTGGGCTGGTATTCAACGTCGGCAACATCGCCGGTGCCGGGCTGGGTCTGAATGCGCTGATGGGGCTTGATGCAAAGTGGGGCGGTGGCCTGAGCGCCCTGCTGGCTATCGGCATCTTCCTCTCTCACCGCGCCGGGTTGGCCGTCGATCGGCTGATCGTCGTGCTGGGCGTGGTGATGATTGGCTTGACGCTGTTCGTGGCCTTCGCCTCCAACCCGCCTCTGGGTGAAGCCCTCTACCAGACCGTCCTTCCGGACCAGATCAACTTTGCCACCATTACCACCATTGTTGGAGGCACGGTCGGTGGCTACATCACCTATGCGGGGGCTCATAAACTGCTGGATCGCGGTGCTACCGGCGTCGAAAACCTCCAGGCTGTGACCAAGGCGGCCCTGAGCGGCATCCTGGTCACCGGCCTTATGCGCTATATCCTGTTTCTCGCCATCCTTGGCGTTGTTGCCAGCGGTGTCGTCATCGACACCTCGGGGCAGGGCGCCAATCCGGCTGCACAAGCCTTCCAGGCAGCCGCGGGACAGATCGGCCTGCGGATCTTCGGCCTCATCCTCTGGGCCGCCAGCATCACCAGTGTGATCGGCGCCGCGTACACGTCCATTTCCTTTATCACCGTATTCAAGCCGGACATCACCGAGCAGAGTCGCAACCGTGCCACCACTGTGTTCATCGCCGTATCGCTGCTGATCTTTGTTCTGTTGGGCACCGCGCCTGCCGCACTGCTGCTGTTTGCCGGCGGGTTCAACGGTCTGATACTGCCCATCGGCCTGAGCATCTTTATCTACGTCGGCTGGCGCCGATCCGACCTCATGGGCGGTTACCATTACCCACGCTGGCTCTTGGTCCTGGGCGCTCTGACCTGCCTGCTGACCTGGTACATGGCGATCAAATCCGTTGTGCCGATCTTTGCCATCCTCAGCGTCGCCTGAGCCGGATAACGAAAAAGGAGTTACGTGAATGCCAACGATAGATATCAACAGCGACCTCGGCGAAAGCTTCGGCGCCTGGAGCATGGGCGACGACGACGCCATGCTCGATGTGGTAACCAGCGCTAACGTCGCCTGTGGTTTCCACGCCGGCGACCCTGCCGGAATCCTGCGGACACTCAAAGCCGCCGCCGCAAGAAATGTCGCCATTGGCGCCCACGTTGCCTACCCGGACAAGGTGGGTTTCGGTCGACGGAACATGGACCTGGCCAGCGATGAACTCACCGCCGACGTGATCTACCAGATCGGTGCGCTGCAAGGCTTGGCCAAGGCTGCCGGCACCTCGGTGCGTTACGTGAAACCCCATGGCGCGTTGTACAACACCATTGCCCACGACCGTCGCCAGGCGCTGGCGGTGATCGCCGCCATCCGTGCCATTGATCCCACGCTGATCCTGGTGGCGTTGGCTGGCTCCGAGCTGATTGAGTGGGCACGTAACGAGGGCTTGCAGTGTGTCGCCGAGGCCTTCGCCGACCGTGCCTATACGCCGCAAGGCACCCTGGTTTCGCGACGCGAACCGGGCGCCGTGCTGCACGATCCGCAGCTTGTGGCTCAACGCATGTTGCGCCTGGTGCAAGACGGCACCCTCGAAGCCATCGACGGCACGCTCACCCGTATCCAGGCCGACTCGATCTGTGTCCACGGCGACAGCCCTGCCGCCGTAGAGATGGCTCGCGAATTGCGCCGAGTGCTGGAGCAGGCCAACCTGTCGCTGCAACCGTTTGCCGGAGGTCGTCCATGAATACGCTCGCCCGCGCCCGCCGAGCGGCCATTGCCGCTGCCCAGGACGCACGTCAAACCTACCGTGGCGGGCTGGTCACCCCCACGGCCGGCATCGCGCCGGGCATGACCCAGGCCAACCTGATCGCCTTGCCGCGCGAATGGGCCTACGACTTTCTGCTGTACGCCCAGCGCAACCCGAAAGCCTGCCCGATTCTCGACGTCAGCGACGCGGGCAGCCCGCGAACACTGTTGGCTGAAGGCGCGGACCTGCGTACCGACATCCCCCTGTATCGCATCTGGCGGGACGGCAAGCTGGTCGAGGAAGTCAGCGATGCCACCCAGGCTTGGGCCGAGCACGACGATATGGTGGCGTTTTTGATTGGCTGCAGCTTTACCTTTGAAACCGCCTTGCAAGAAGCCGGCATCGAAGTGCGGCATATCGCCGATGGCTGCAACGTACCGATGTACCGGACCAACCGCGCTTGCCGTCCGGCGGGACGTTTGCAGGGTGAAATGGTTGTGTCCATGCGCCCGATCCCGGCCGATCGTGTGGCCGAGGCCAGTGGCATCTCCGGGCGTTATCCGTCGGTCCACGGCGCTCCGGTGCATATCGGAGAGCCCGCGCTGCTGGGCATCCAAGACCTGAGTCGACCCGATTTCGGCGATGCCGTGCGCATCGAGCCCGGCGAAGTCCCGGTGTTCTGGGCCTGCGGTGTGACGCCCCAGGCGGCGGTGGCGGCGTCGGGCGTGCCCTTCGCGATCACCCACGCCCCTGGCCACATGTTCATTACCGATGTGCCTGACAGCACCTATCACGTCTAGGAGTCTCCCGTGCGTTTTCTACCGGTCAACCTGGACACCCTGCTCGTCGAATTGAACGATCTCGACGAGACCTTGGCTTTGTTCGACGCCCTGATGGCGGAGCCTATTGCGGGCGTGGAAGAAATTGTGCCTGCTGCGCGGACGCTGCTGATCCAGTTTCGCCCCAGCGCCATCGAGCGTCAGGCGCTGGTCGATCGTATCGCCGGCCGGGACCTGAGCCAGCGCCGCGAGGGCGAACAGCGCCGCGTGGAAATTCCCGTGCATTACAACGGCGAAGACCTCGGCGAGGTCGCCACGCTGCTCGGCATCAGCCGTAACGAAGTGATACAGCGCCACACCGCCCATGACTACAGCGTGGCCTTTTGTGGGTTCGCGCCGGGGTTTGCCTACCTCACGGGCGGCGCCGGTTTCCAGGTGCCGCGCCGACAAACCCCTCGCACCCGCATACCGGCGGGTGCCGTGGCGCTGGCTGGGGATTTCAGTGGCGTCTATCCGCAAGCCAGTCCTGGCGGCTGGCAGATCATCGGTGTCACGCCCCTGCAGATGTGGGACCTGAACCGCACGGAGCCGGCCCTGCTGCGCCCTGGTTATAAAGTGCGCTTTACCGACGCCGGCCCGCTCCCGGCCAACGGCCTGCCAACCCCCGCTGCGGCACTGCGTCCCGCCGCCCCCAGCGGTGCTTATCTGGAAATCATCCATCCTGGGTTACACAGCGTCTTGCAGGATATGGGACGGCCCGGCCAAACCGGTCAAGGCGTCTCCCGCTCTGGTGCGCTCGACCTCGGCGCCCTGCGCGCCGCCAACCGCGCGGTGGGCAATCGCTCGGACATGGCTTGCGTAGAGTCGGTACTTGGCGGCTTGAGCTTCGTTAGCCATGGCCGTGCGGTGATAGCGATCACCGGTGCGCACACGCCGGTCACCATCACCAACGCCAGTGGCCTGCAATGGCCGGCCAGCAACTATCAACCCATCGAACTGGACGTGGGTGACCGTGTCAGTCTGGGCGCACCGCTGGCGGGCCTGCGCAGCTACCTGGCCATTCGTGGCGGTTTTGAGGTCACGCCGGTGCTCGGCAGTTTGTCCACGGACACGTTGGCCCAGGTCGGCCCTGCGGCACTTGCCGCTGGTGATCGTCTGGGCTTCACCACCCTGACCACGGGCACCAGCGTATCGCTGACCGAAGCCCCGGCCTTTGAGCTGCCGACGGCGACCCATATCGTTACCCTTGATGTGGTCATGGGGCCGCGCACCGATTGGTTTACCGAAGACGCGATCCAGCGCTTGAGCAGCCAGCTCTGGCGCGTGACCTCACAGTCCAACCGGGTAGGCATTCGCCTGGCCGGTGATGCGCCGCTGACGCGCAGCAACCCTCAGGAACTGCCCAGCGAAGGCACCTCCGTCGGCGCTATCCAAGTGCCAGCCAGCGGCCAGCCCGTGCTGTTTTTGGCCGACCATCCGTTGACCGGTGGCTACCCGGTGATCGCCGCAGTGGCGACACACCACTTGGACCTGGCGGGGCAGATACCGATCAACGCGCAGATTCGCTTCAACCCCCTGGGCGGATTCCACGAAATCCGACCCAGCACAGACGCCTCTTCTTCAACTGCCGATGCGAAGACAACTCCATGAAAAAATTATTGATCGCCAACCGTGGTGAAATCGCCGTCCGCATCGCCCGCGCCTGTCGCGACTACGGTGTGCAGTCTGTCGCGGTGTATGCCGACGCGGACATCGACGCCCTGCATGTGCGCCAGGCGGACGAAGCGTTTTCGCTGAATGGCCAACGCCCGGCAGAGACCTACCTGGATATCGAAAAACTCCTGGCCATCGCCAAACGCAGCGGCGCCGATGCCGTGCACCCGGGTTATGGTTTTTTGTCGGAGCGCGCCGACTTTGCTCGCGCAGTGATCGCCGCTGGCTTGATCTGGGTGGGTCCCAACCCAGAGACCATCGACGTGCTGGGGGACAAGGTCGAAGCGCGGAAACTGGCCCAGCAGGTCGGCGCACCTCTGGTTGCGGGTACACCCGGACCTGTTGAAAGCGCCGCCCAAGTGCTGGCCTTTGCCGAGCAGTATGGCCTGCCGATTGCCATCAAGGCGGCCTTCGGCGGCGGGGGGCGCGGCATGAAAGTCGCGTGGCGCCCGGATGAGGTCGCCGAGCTGTTTGCCTCGGCCGTGCGAGAAGCCGAAGCCGCCTTTGGTCGCGGTGAGTGTTTCGTCGAGCAGTTCCTCGACCGCCCTCGGCACATCGAAGCGCAGATTCTGGGCGACAAACACGGCAAGGTGGTGGTCGTCGGCACGCGTGACTGCTCGCTGCAACGACGCAACCAGAAGCTGGTGGAAGAGGCGCCCGCGCCTTTTATCAGCGATGCGCAGCGCCAGCGCATTCATCAGTCCGCCCACGATATCTGCGCCAAGGCCGGCTACGTCGGCGCCGGCACGGTGGAGTTCCTGCTCAGTCAGGATGGCACCTTGTCGTTTCTTGAGGTCAACACGCGCTTGCAAGTCGAGCACCCGGTGACCGAAGAAACCACCGGCGTCGATCTGGTGATCGAGCAACTGCGCATCGCCGACGGTTTCCCTTTGTCGTTCAGCGAGACGCCAACCCCACGTGGCCATAGCTTTGAGTTTCGTATCAACGCCGAAGATGCGGGCAAGGGCTTCTTGCCGACACCGGGGCAAATTTCCGAGTTCCTGCCGCCCTCGGGCCCGGGCGTGCGCCTGGACAGCGGCGTGACCAGCGGTTCACGCGTGCCCAGCACCTTCGATTCGATGATGGCCAAACTGATCGTCAGCGGCGCCACCCGCGAACAGGCTATCGCCCGTGCACGCCGGGCACTGGCTGAATTCAACATCGAGGGCATCGCATCGGTACTGCCTTTCCACCGGGCCGTGATGGATCATGCCGACTTCACCGGTGCCGATCGCTTCGCCGTGCACACCCGCTGGATCGAAACCGACTTCGCCGAACAGATCACTATCGCGCCGCGCAACGCCATGTCAGCCGACCCTGACGTGCTGCGTACCTTTGTCGAGATCGACGGCAAGCGCCATGAGCTAGGCCTGCCTGCGGCCCTGTTGCGCGGTGTCAGCCTCAATGCCGCCGGTCCCGCCAGCGAAAGCACAATCACACGCGAGGCGGTTGATCCGCACGCGGTACTGACGCCGGTAGCAGGCAACCTGCACACCTGGGTCGTCGACGATGGCGAATCGGTCAGTGCCGGGCAAGTGATCGCGGTGGTCGAAGCGATGAAGATGGAAACATCGATTCTGGCCCCCTGTGCGGGTGAACTTCAGATTGCCAAACAGGCGGGTGATTACTTTGAAGCCGGCTCCCTGATCGGCCGTATCAACGCCGTCAGTTGATTCAACTGCTTCTTTCGCAGGCCTTACGCGCAACGGGTTAATCACCCGTTTGCCGCGTGCTTAATCGAGGCTTTCAGAGAGCATGCGTAATGTGAGAGGCGGATCTGGATGAAACTCCAGACACAAGAAAGCCCGCACTAGGCGGGCTTCTTGAGGTGATTCACAGACTGCTGTAGACATCTATGAATCGGTACTTGGTGGCTACGCAGGGACTTGAACCCCGGACCCCAGCATTATGAATGCTATGCTCTAACCAACTGAGCTACGTAGCCAAGTGGCGCGCATTATTCGCGTAGAACGCAAATGCGTCAAGCATTTTTGTGAAGATTTTTTCTACGCTTTCAATTGTTTAACGAAACTGAGGGTGTTGCGTGACTGCCAGCCTCTGCTTTCGTGATGTCTGGACAGTGGTGGGGGCCTGGCAACATTGGGGGCGCCGGCTGGAAACAGGTGGAGTCCGGTTGGGCAGATATCCCTGCCGCCCAACGTTTGGCCTGTCAGCCAGTCTTACGGTTGAAACGGGTTTTGGGTGGCGCGCTTGAGCTGTTCGCGCGCGCGCGACAAGCGTGAGCGGACTGTTCCGATAGGAATGTCCAATACGTCGGCGGTGTCCTGGTAGCTGCCGTCGGTTTCCAGCGATGCATATAGCGTCTTGCGCATTTCCGTTGGCAGATGGTCGATGGCGCTCAGGGTGTTCTCCAGGCGGCGGTTGACCTCAAATTCCCAATCCAGGTTGTTGTTTTCTGCCTGGCCATGCCACAACGACTCATCAAATTCGCAATGCACAGGTTTGGCATACATGCGCCTGAAATGATTGCGGATCAGGTTCTGTGCGATGCCACACATCCAGGTGCTGAGCGATGCGTTACCGCAGAAGCGCTCGCGGTTGCGCCATGCTTCCAGGTAAGTCAGTTGCAGAAGGTCATCCGCATCTTCCGGGTTGAGTACGCGTTTGTGAATGAAGCGTCGGAGTTTTTTCTGCTGTTCGTCTGTCAGGTGATGCATGAATTGAGGCGAGCTGCCAACGAGGTGAGCTAAAGCTTCAATGGGAAGATTCATGGTTTTTTCCTCAGGGTGAACGGGTCGAAATGCTTTCGACGCAAAGCCCTGTAGCACTGGCTGTGCCAAACGGAAGATCTATGTAAGTAGATGAAATATATGAATAAAAATATTTTATCTGATGCTGGTTGCGCAGTTTTTTGCAAAAAGCCATGGGTGTTTTGTGCCGGTTTTTTCAAAAGTTCAGGGTGTGAATAAAAGTGGAACCGTCTCGGGGTTTCTTGCCACACAAGCACACACTCTTCTTATGTCGGCACGCCCATGAACGTCGAAATCACCCCTGAAGTGCAAAAGAGCCAGTATCCGGATCAGTTGGGTCCCAGCACTGGGATCGCACCCCAGACGCTGTCGGCTACGACGGGCATCGATGAACTGGCCAACGTGTTCAGCCAGGAAGCAATGCGTAACAACCAACCGTTGGGCGAGCGTACGTTTGAGGTGCGCGTGCCGCCCATCGAGCAGTTCAAGCGGCTCTACAGCCTGCTAAGCCTGCCCGCTGACGCAAGCCTTTCCGCTGTTGCGCGTCGGATCAGGATGCAACTGCTGCAACGGCCCAGCGTTGACACAATAGTGGAGCTGACTGGCCGTGATCCTGCTTGCACGTACGTGGTGCTCAAGCATGTCCTGACCCAGGCCGAAGGTGAATTGCGCGAGACCGAAGCCGGGCTGGCCCGAGACGCGCTGGCCAAGTTGGAGGTTCGCTACAAGGGCGAGATCCAGGCCGGGCTCAACATCGCCATGACGCTGCATGCGGCCAGTGGTGATCCGCAGGAGTGTCAGGCGGTGCGGGCGCTCTACTACGCGAGTGTGGTGCAGCGCCAGTCCCTGGCTCGCATGATGCAGGCCTTGCTGGGCGTGTACGGTGGCGACCGTTTCGCCGCAGGGCTCATGGTGATGCGCAAGGCCTTGGCGGACGATATTGCGGCACACACGCCGTCGGTACCCACGGCGCAGTTGCGTACGTTGTTACTGGGCCTGCAAAGCTGCGGGCAGTTGAGTGCGGTGCTCGGGGCATGCCAGATGCTGATTCAGCGCATGAGTATCGAGCAGGACTCGGTCAGCCTGCTGCAGCGCCTGCTGGGTTATGCCGGCAGCGGCATCGCCCCTGCGGAGATCCAGAGCCTGGTGCAGGAGTTGGCCGGTGACAAGCCATCGGTTTCTCTAGCGTTGCTCAATGCGCTGTACCCGTTGTTCCAACAGTTCCCTATCGCGTTGTGGAGTGATCAGCGTGGGCGTCAGGAGGCCCTGCACAACTTTTTGCTGGTGATGGATGAGTTTGCTCGTATCGAACGGGGCTCTGCCTACGTGGCTGGCTTTTCGAGGGACCGGGCGTGACCGCACTGGCGGTCATCAATAACGTGCTGCTCAAGGTGGCACGGCGTGCGGAGGTGCTGGGCGCCGTGGTGGTCATGGCCATCGTGTTTATTTTTATCGTGCCTTTGCCCACCTGGCTGGTGGATATCCTTATTGCACTGAATATTTGTATCTCGTGCCTGTTGATCGTGCTGGCGCTGTATTTGCCGGGGCCGTTGGCGTTCTCGTCGTTCCCGTCGATTTTGCTGTTGACCACGATGTTTCGTCTGGCGCTGTCGATCGCTACCACCCGCTTGATCCTGCTGGAACAGGACGCCGGTGAGATCGTCGAGGCCTTCGGCAACTTTGTGGTCGGGGGCAATCTGGCGGTGGGGATGGTGATCTTCCTGATCCTGACACTGGTCAATTTTCTGGTCATCACCAAAGGCTCGGAACGGGTCGCCGAAGTCGCGGCGCGGTTCAGCCTGGATGCGATGCCCGGTAAGCAAATGTCTATCGACAGTGACCTGCGCGCCGGGCTGATTGACGGCGGGCAAGCGCGGGACAAGCGCGAGCAGTTGTCCCGTGAAAGCCAATTGTTCGGAGCCATGGACGGGGCGATGAAGTTCGTCAAGGGCGACGCCATCGCCGGTTTGATCATTGTGCTGGTCAATCTGCTGGGCGGCTTCTCCACGGGAATGTTCCAGCACGGCTTGAGCGCTGCCGAGTCGATCTCGCTGTATTCCGTACTGACCATCGGTGATGGCCTGATTGCGCAGATTCCTGCGCTGCTGATCTCGCTGACGGCGGGCATGATCATTACTCGCGTCGCACCGGACGGCCGCAAGGGCGTCAGCAATATGGGCGCCGAAATTGCCCGGCAAATGACCAGCGAGCCCAAGAGCTGGATGATTGCTTCGGTCGGAATGCTGGCGTTCGCGATAGTGCCGGGCATGCCCACACTGGTGTTTATCTTTATCTCGATTATGACCGGGGCTCTGGGTTATTACCTCGCGCGCAAGCGGCAGCAACAAGCGCAGCCCGAAGCCCAGGCAGCCGAAGCGGTACGCCCTGAAGAGAACGGCAGTGAAGACCTGCGTGGCTTTGATCCGTCGCGGCCTTACTTGTTGAAGTTCCCCCCTGCACTGCGAGGGACGCCGCAAGTGACGGACTTGATTCACGGCATCCGCCAGGCACGCAATGCGCTTGTCGCTAACATCGGGCTCACGTTGCCGCCATTCGAGGTCGAGCTGGATGATTCGCTGGCCGACGATGAAATGCGGTTTTGCGTGCATGAAGTGCCGATGATCAAAGCCTCTGTCGTCAGCCGCGTGGCGGTAGAGCGCAAGGCGCTGACTGTTGAGCTGGAAGACGCCCTGCAAGGGCTGGCCGAGCGTGATGAGCAGGAATGGGTCTGGGTGAGGCCTGATGATCCGGTGCTGGATGATCCGCAGTTGGAGCGCTTCAGTGCAACGACCTTGATTATTGAACGCATGAAGCAAGCGATGATGCTCAGTGGACCGCAGTTCCTGGGTATTCAGGAGAGCAAGTCGATCCTCAGTTGGCTGGAGCACAACCAGCCCGAACTGGTGCAAGAGTTACAACGCATCATGCCGCTTTCGCGGTTTTCAGCGGTATTGCAACGACTGGCCGGTGAAGGCGTGCCGCTGCGCGCAGTGCGGCTGATCGTCGAGTCGCTGATCGAATATGGCCAGCATGAACGTGAGCCGGAGGCATTGGCCGGCTATGCCCGTATTGCCCTCAAGTCCCAGATATTTCACCAGTACAGTGAAGCTGATGGCCTGCACGTGTGGTTGTTGTCACCGCAGAGCGAAAACACCTTGCGCGAGGCACTGCGCCAGACTCAGACCGGGGTGTTTTTTGCGCTTGACGATGAGAGCAGTGCAGCGCTGGTCAGCCTGCTCAACCAGGCTTTTACCTTACGTCCAAAAACCAAAAGCGTGATGTTGGTAGCGCAAGACTTGCGCAGCCCTCTACGTACCCTGCTGCTGGAGGAGTTCAACCATGTTCCGGTGCTGTCCTTTGCTGAACTGGGAAGCACCTCGAAGGTGAAAGTACTCGGACGTTTCGACTTCGGCCAGGACGAACTGATGCGGGGTGCCGTGGCGTGAGTGCCCATCCATGGTCAGTGTCAGGTAGGGCTCGATGATGTTTGAGCTACGTGTGCTGGACGGTTTACACCAAGGCGCTGCGTTGCCGTTGTTTGGCGACGAATGGAGTATTGGTGCCCATTCAGATGCAGATTTGGTGCTCAATGATTCTGGGATCGCCGAGCAGCATGCGCGGTTGCGGTTTATCGACTCGAACTGGTCGGTACAAGCCGAAGCCGGTCTGCTGCGCGGCGCTGATGGACAGGTGCTGGCCCAGATTGCGAGGCTGGAAGTCGGCGTACCGTTTCTGGTGGGCACGGTTCGGCTGTGTGTCGCCCTGGCTGATCATCCCTGGCCCCAGGCACCAGCGCCAGCTCCGGCGGCAGTACCGACATCATCGCGCCCGAGCGTCGACCCTGTGCGAACACTCACGTTGTCGTCCATCTCTCACTCCCAGCAAAAGCGCCTGCTCAGCCTGGTGTTGGTGGTGACGATCATCATCATGGCGGTGGGCATGGCCTCTACGGGGGAGCGCGAGGCCCAGGCTTCGCTGATGCCTCCTGAGGTCAAGAAAAGCGAGCTGGGTTCGCCGTTCGAAGTGTGCCAGCAGTTGCTGAAGATGCTCAACGAGCGCGAGTTGGATCATCGCGTCAGCTTGCAGGTGATCAATGGCCAGGTTGCCCTCAATGGGGATGTTTCCCAAGAGGATGTGGACTTGGTGGCGCGCATGCTCAGCCGCTTTGGCGAGCAGTTTGACAGTGACGTTCCGGTGATCAGCCGTGTCCGGGTACGCGACAGCGCACCGCCGTTCAGGATTGTGCAGATCGTTGGCGGGCCGAACGGTCATGTGGTGCTTGAAGACGGCGGTCGGCTGTTTGTGGGGGACGAATTGGATGGCTTGCGCCTGGTCTTGATCGATAACAGCAAAGTGATTTTCGATGGCGCACAGCGCTATGAGGTGCGCTGGTGAGTACGGACCTGCAAGCGCGCCTCGATGCATGGCAGCAGCGCCAGACACAATCGCTGGTGAGGTTTTCGCCGGTGAAGATGCGCGGTCGTATCCAGCGCGTCAACGGCATGCTGCTGCAATGCCGGTTGCCTCAGGCGCGTATCGGTGACTTGTGCCAGGTAGAAAAAAAGCCAGGCGAATACATGCTGGCCGAGATCATCGGTTTTGATCAGCAGGATGCGGTGCTCAGTGCCCTGGGCAACCTGGAAGGTGTGCGCGTGGGCGCCGGCGTGGAGCGCCTGGGTGTGCCGCATTGCGTGCAGGTCAGTGACGCGCTGCTGGGCCAGGTGCTGGATGGTTTTGGACGGCCGATTACGGGGGATGGCCCCAGTGCATTTGCCGAGGCTGATGCGCCTGATGCAAGCCCGGTGTTATGTGAAGCGCCCTTGCCCACCGACCGGCCGAGGATCAACCGCGCGCTGGCCACGGGTGTGCGCTCGATCGACGGCCTGCTGACGCTCGGCGAAGGCCAGCGTGTGGGGTTGTTCGCGGGGGCCGGTTGCGGCAAGACCACCTTGTTGGCCGAGATCGCCCGTAATGTCGAGTGCGATGTGATTGTATTCGGCCTGATCGGCGAGCGGGGCCGGGAGCTGCGTGAGTTTCTCGACCACGAACTGGATGAGCAGCTGCGCTCCAAAGCGGTACTGGTGTGTGCCACGTCCGATCGCTCCAGCATGGAGCGCGCCCGTGCGGCCTTTACGGCAACCGCATTGGCGGAAGGTTTTCGACGCAAGGGAAAGCGGGTGTTGCTGCTGATCGATTCCCTGACGCGTTTCGCCCGGGCTCAGCGCGAAATCGGCCTGGCCGCCGGCGAACCCTTGGGGCGCGGTGGTTTACCTCCGTCGGTGTACAGCCTGTTGCCACGGCTGGTCGAGCGCGCCGGCCTGACCCGTGAAGGCGTGATCACCGCTATCTACACGGTGCTGATCGAACAGGACTCCATGAACGACCCCGTGGCCGATGAGGTTCGTTCGCTGCTCGATGGGCATATCGTGCTGTCCCGCAAGCTGGCCGAGCGCGGGCACTACCCGGCGGTCGATGTCCTCGCGAGTCTGTCGCGGATTTTGAGCAATGTCGCCGAGCCCGACGACATCCGTGCCGGGACGGCGTTGCGGCGCCTGTTGTCGGCGTACCAGCAGATCGAGTTGATGCTCAAGCTGGGTGAGTACCAGCCCGGCAGCGATGCCCTGACCGACCTGGCCGTGGACAGTCGTCAGGCCGTGGACGATTTCCTGCGCCAAGACTTGCGTGAGCCGGCGCCACTCGCGGCTACGCTGGACCAGCTCAAGGAGCTGACTGCCTATGTCCCTTTCTGAATCAACCTATTCGAATGTGCTGCTGGATGAAGTCGAGACCTTGCGACGCCTGCGCCGGCATCGGGCGGACCGGGCCGAGCGCGCGCTGCGTGAAGCGAAGCGGGCTCAGAAAGCCTTGCTCGCACATATCCAGCAGGCCCAGGCCGCCCTTGAGCAAACCCGGGAGGAAGAGGCCCGGCAAAGCGCCCAATTGCTCAGTCAGCATCAAGGCCAGGTATTGACCCTGCAGGCGCTCAAATCCTGGGGGGCGCAGGAGCGCTCATTGTCTGCCACGACTCGGCGCGACCAAGGTCAGCTGGAAACGCTACGGGGGCAGCAGGAAGAAAAGGAAGCCCGCGTCGACAGTACTCAGAAACAGGTTACCGAGTGTCTGCGTCAGGTGGAAAAACTGCAGGAGTTATCTCTTTTACTGCTCCAGGAGTCGACATGACCCAGGTTTCAACCAAACCCACCGAACGCCCACGACAGCGCGAGCCTAGAGAGGGACATGAGCCTGGTGCTGGCGTCGTGGTGCCGTGGGAGCAAGGGCGGCTGTTTGCCCAGTTGTTCGGCGATAACGATGAAGGTACCGGGACGCGGGGTGGCTTGTCGGGCATGAAAGAGTCGATGACGACTTCCATGATTGAGGCGCTTGCGGAGCAACTGGCACCTCGCGTGATGGGCAGCGCGCAGTGGCCGCTTCAGGCGGTGTTGTATTTGCCGCGGCTGGGACGGATCAACGCCAGCGTACGCCGTGAGCAGAACGCCTGGAGCATTGATCTGGAAGCGGAAGATGACGCCACAGCGCGTTGGCTCAGGGGCACGCGCCAACAGTGCGAAGGTCGATTTGCCGCCGCGCTGGGGCAGCCGGTCAGCCTGTTTATACCCAACGCCGGGTCGGCATGATGATGCCGCAGTTGATATTGCCTTTGGTCAACGGCGATACGGTTGCCGCACGCCGTCGATTGGGGCGCGGCTTGCGCCTGCCGTTCCACGTGGCGGGGCAGGGCGGTGAGTTGTGTCTCGAACCAGGGCGCGCGCCTGCCGGGGTCAAAGCCGTGTGCCTGGAAACCGTATGCGGGGTGCTGGCGCTCGCTGAGGCGGGGCCGTTATTGAGCTTGCTGGGTGAGTGCCCGGTGACGCTGGCCGAGGCTGGCAACGATGCAGAGTCCTGGTTCTGGGCGCTGTTTCAACATCATCTCAGCCCTCAGGTGCTGGCCCTGCTGGGCTATGTGCGCTTGCTGGAGACAGAGCGCCCCACCGGGTTTGGTTGCCGGCTCAGCGTGACCCTGGGGGCGTCGCGTGTCACGGGCTATATGTGGTTGTCGGCTGAAAGTTTCCTGGCGTTGTGTGATGCGGGGCCTTGGCGCGCCATGGGCGCTCCGATGCCTGGAGCTTTTCAACTGCCAATTGCCGTGATCCTGGGACGTTTGCAATTACCCATTGCGCAGGCACGCAGCCTGCGGTCTGGCGACGTGCTGATCTTTGAGCAGTGCTTGTTTCAAGCCCACGGCAATGGCCATTTACAGGTTGGCAGACAGCGGCTGCATGGCTGCATTGATGACGACACCGGGCAGCTGCGTCTGACCCTTACTTCTATCGAGGACACGTCTGTGGACGAGGAATTTTCAATACCCCCCTTCTCAGGGCATGAGGAGGATGAGCCCATAGTGGATGTGTTCGGCAACGAGCCGTTCGATGAGTTGAGCATCGGGCTGAACGTACGCTGCGGGACGTTGAACCTTACTCTGGGTGAGTTGCGTAACCTCGCCCCCGGCGCGGTGCTGGGGATTGCCGGATATGCCCCAGGAATGGCCGGCCTTTACTATGGGGATCGCCCTATTGGCCAGGGTCAGTTGGTGGAAGTCGACGGGCGCCTGGGCTTGCAGTTGTCTCGCGTGATGGTCGGTCGATGACACTGCAGGGGATAGATCCCCTCATTCTAGCGATGTTCCTTGGGGCATTGTCGTTGATGCCCATGCTGTTGATCATCTGCACATCGTTCTTGAAGATTGTCATTGTGCTGATGATTACCCGCAACGCCATCGGTGTGCAGCAGGTGCCGCCAAGCATGGCCATCAACGGGATCGCGTTGGCGGCCACGCTGTTTATCATGGCCCCGGTGGGGTACGAGATCGCCGAGAGCGTCAAGGCTTCGCCCCTGGACATGACTAACGTACAGACGTTTCTGCAGACCGGGAATGAGGCAATCAAACCGCTGCGTGCATTCATGCTGCGCAACGTCGACCCGGACGTACTGACCCATTTGCTGGAAAATACCGCGCGCCTGTGGCCTGCGCAGATGGCGCAAGAGGTGCAGCGCGAGGACCTGATCCTGTTGATACCGGCCTTCGTGCTGTCGCAACTGCAGGCGGGGTTCGAGATCGGCTTTCTCATCTATATCCCCTTCATCGTGATCGACCTGATCGTCTCCAACCTGCTGCTGGCGCTGGGGATGCAGATGGTCTCGCCCATGACCATCTCCCTGCCGCTCAAGTTGCTCTTGTTCGTGTTGGTGTCTGGCTGGTCGCGGTTGCTCGACAGCCTGTTCCTTTCCTATCTCTGAGGGGCGTATGGAACCGATCGTACTGTTCAAGCAAGGCATGTTGCTGGTGGTGGTGCTGTCGGCACCGCCGCTGATTGTGGCGGTGGTGGTGGGCGTGCTGACGTCGCTGGTGCAGGCGCTGATGCAGATACAGGACCAGACGCTGCCCTTTGGTATCAAGCTGGTGGCCGTGGGTATCACGTTGATCATGACCGGCCGCTGGATTGGTGTGGAGTTGATTCAACTGATCAACCTGACGTTCGAGATGATCGGTCGCTCGGCCCTGAATTGAGGTTTTGCCTGTGCTGCTGTATCTGGAGTTCCTGCCCAGCCTGATCATTGGCATGGCGCGTATTTACCCCTGCGCCTTTCTGGTGGTCGCGTTCTGTTTTCAGCATATCCGTGGCATGCCACGGCACACCATCGTGATGGTCATGGCGCTGATGCCTGCACCGGGTATTCATGCGGCATTGGAGGGCCACGACTACTCAGGGCTCATGCTCGGTGGCCTGGTGCTCAAGGAAGTGGCCCTGGGGTTTTTGTTGGGCGTTTTGCTTTCTATGCCGTTCTGGATGTTCGAGTCGGTAGGCGCACTGCTCGATAACCAGCGCGGCGCCTTGGCCGGCGGCCAGCTCAACCCTTCGCTGGGGCCGGATGCGACGCCCATCGGGCATTTGTTCAAGCAGTTGGCGATTTTTCTGTTGATCGTCAGCCTGGGGTTGGGCTCCCTGACTCAGGTGATCTGGGACACTTACCTGATCTGGCCCCCCACGGTGTGGTTTCCGCTGCCGGCGGCGAATGGCATGAGCGTATTTGTCGACCTGCTCGCGGATACCTTCACGCACATGATGCTCTATGCCGCACCGTTCATTGCAGTGCTGCTGTTGCTGGAATTCGGCATCGCGTTGCTGGGGGTCTACAGTCAGCAGTTGCAGGTGAGTTCGCTGGCGCCACCGGTCAAGAGCCTGGCGGGTATCGGAATCCTGCTGTTGTACTTTGCGCTGCTACAGGACTTGATCGTCGGGCGCATGAGCCAGTTGGGCGACCTCAAGCACTCGCTGGGCCTGCTGTTCAAGGCGGCGATACCATGAGTGATTCCGGCGAGAAAAAACACCCGGCATCTGCCAAGAAGCTGCGTGACCAACGCAAGAAAGGCCAGGTTGCTCAAAGCCAGGATGTGGGCAAGTTGCTGGTGCTCACCGCCATCAGCGAAATCGCGTTGTTCACCGCCCAGACCAGTTTGCAACGGTTCCAGCAACTGATGATGTTACCGATGTCCCGCCTGAATCAGCCTTTCGTGCGAGCGCTGGAGGAAGTGTTGGCCGAAGGCCTGGTGGTGTTTTTCTCGTTCGCCCTGCTGATGGCCGGTGTTGCGATCATCGTGAAGCTGATCAGCAGTTGGATGCAGTTCGGGATACTGTTTGCTCCGCAGACCCTGAAGCTCGATTTCAACCGCCTGAACCCCCTCAGCCAAATCAAGCAGATGTTCTCAGCCCAGTCGCTGATGAACCTATTGATGAGCATCGCCAAAGCGTTTCTCCTGGGATTGATTGTGTACGTGGTGGTCTGGCCTTCGTTGGGAACGTTGATCAACCTGGCCAATAGCGATCTGCAAAGTTACCTTCTGGCGCTGATTGCACTGTTCCGTCACCTGCTGCACGCGTGCCTGGGGTTGCTGCTGGTGCTGGCTCTGATCGACCTGATATTGCAGAAGCACTTTTTTGCCAAGCGCATGCGCATGACTCAGGTCGAGGTCGTCAAAGAGTATAAGGATATGGAGGGCGACCCCCATGTGAAAGGGCAGCGCCGCTCGTTGGCGTACCAATTGGCCCAAGAGGAACCGAAGGTCAAGCTGCCCAAGCTGGAGGAGGCCGATATGCTGGTGGTCAACCCGACGCACTTTGCCGTAGCGCTTTACTACCGCCCCGGCAAAACACCGTTGCCCTTGCTGGTGGACAAGGGTACTGACGCCAACGCTCGCAAACTGATCCACCGCGCCAAGGCGGCCGACGTGCCAGTGATCCAGTGTGTTTGGCTCGCTCGCACGCTTTATACGAAGAAACTGGGCGAGAACATTCCGCGCGAAACCTTGCAAGCCGTCGCGTTGATCTACCGGACCTTGCGCGAGCTCGATGATGAGGCCAAGCGTGAAACCCTGGAGTTGCCAGAGCTTGAGCAACGTTGATCAGCGGGTTGAGCCCGTGTCCAGGGCTTGCAGGCTGGCCAGTGTCAGCATCCGGCTGAGGACCCTGTCCGCAGCGCGGGTTGTTGCAGGCAGCGCGTGCCAGATCACCAAAGTGTCCTGGGCGTCGAGGTAGATAAAACAGCCATCGAACGCCAGCGCTTGCTCAAAGCGTCGTTCCAACGCCTGCTGCAATTGCCCAGTCTGCAGCGCTTCGCGAGCGACCAGCAGCGCCACCCCTGGTTGGGTGCCTGCGTTCTGTGCGCACACCGTTATACCAGGGCCGAGCGTAAGGTGAGCGGCAGTGCCGCCCACCAGGTTATCGAGGAAGACCTGACGCTGATGGTCGTCCAGTATCCCCGGAGTACTCATCGCTCCAGCGACACCGTCTGATAGTCCGCACGCTCCCCGGCGGGGCCGGGTTCGACGCGCATTTGAGGCGGCCACCAGATCACCAGCTTATCCTTGGTGGATTGCGGGCGTGAGCAGGAGTCGCCCTTGCAGGTCGGTGTGCAACCGGTGGCGAGCAATGCCGCGCCGATCAGGGTGATGTACAACAAGCGGTGTTTCATGGCGTGGCCTTCTGGATTGGAGAGAGCAAGGAGGGGCGTGGCACGCTGAGGTGTTCATCCTTTACCACCGGTCGCATGGCGATAAAGACCTCGGCTTCTTCACCTGGCTTGAGCCAGGCACGCGGCCAGACACTCACGGCCAACGTCTGCGAGTTGCTGCATTCTTTTTCATCAATGCGCACATTGCGCGTGAACTGGTTGCGCAGCACCACCACCGCGACGTTGTAATCCGGTCCGGCATACCATTGGCTGCGTTCGGTATTCAGTGCCAGCAGGTCACGGGTGTTGCACAGGGTATCGAGCCCCAGTGGCATCGGCGCCGCCTTGAAGGCCTTGGGGACTTGCCCGCTGACCAGATGGGCCAGTGTGCTGGTGATGTCGCTGCGCTTGATCACCGGTTGGTGCGGGTTAACGCGCCTGGCCAGCGGCGTGAGGGCGGCCTGCAGTTCGGCCTGGTCGGCCTGGGGCAAGTAGCGTGACGGGTCGGTTTGGTCACCAATGACTCGCGGGGTGAGGATGAACAAGCGCTCACGCCGATTGTTCTGGCGCTCGGTCGAGGAGAACAGCACCTTGCCCAGCAGCGGAATATCACCCAGCAACGGCACTTTGTTTTGCTTGTCGCTGCGCTCGGTCACATGGAAGCCGCCGACCACCAGCGAACGCTTTTCCGCCATCACGGCCTGGGTGCTGACCTTGCCTCGGCGCACGTCAAGGTTGTTCGGATTGGGGCTGGTCTCGTCGAAATTGCCGTCTTCAATATCCACCACCAAGTGGATCTGATGGCCGCCACGGCTGGTGATGACGCGAGGCACTACCTGGAAGCTGGTGCCCACGGTGACCGGCAAAATGGTTGCATTCTCTCTACCGGGTGTCAGGTACTGCGTGCGGTTGAAGTCGATGACTGCCGGTTGGTTTTCCAGGGTGAGCACGGAGGGGTTGGAGACCATGGTTGCCAAGCCCTTGGCTTCCAATGCGCGTATATCGGCATAGAAGCGGTCACGGTTTTCAATCGATAGTTGCGATGAGGTGCCCGGCGAGACATTGGCGCCGCCGCGAAACCGGCTGTTCTGAAAGCCCCAGTTCACCCCGAACTCGCGCAACTGCGTGCGCTCGATATCGAGGATGATCGCATCGATCTCAACCAGCTTGCGCGCGACGTCGAGCTGGCTGATCAACTCCCGATACATCGCCTGACGCTCTGGCACGTCGTAGATCAGCACAGCGTTGTTACGCACATCCGCCTCGACGCGGATCCGGCTGCTGGCGACCGGAGCTCGCGGGGTCAAGGTCGCCCCCATGTCCATTTGCGCCGGGTTGGCGTTTGCACCAAGCATTTGGCCCAACAACGGGTTGCCCAGGCGCGGCACGTTTGGCGTGAGAGGCGACGGCTGGGCGGCAGGGCGCTGGCCGAGCCCCGAGAGAGCAGAAGAGGAGCGCGGTTCCAGCAGCCCGCGCAAAATGCTGGCGACGCCTGGAACGTTGAGTTTTTCACCGCGGTAATCCACCAGGCGGTCTGTCGCATTGGCGAACTTCAACGGGTAACTCAGCACGCTCTGTTTTTCATCCGCAGAGCGGCGTTGACTGCTGAATTGCTTGATCTGTTGGATATAGCTCTTGGGACCGGAGACGAGTACGACACCATCTTCCGGTAGCTCGCCCCAGCCGAAACGGCTATCGAGCAATCCGATATCGGTCAGCGCCTGTTTGAGGTCGCTGATCGTCTCCGAAGACACCTCCAGCCGCGCCGACTCCTGCTGGTCCAGCGTGCTGATGTACAGGGTGTTGTTGTAGAGATACCACTGGAAGCGGTGCTCAACGCCCAGCCTGTCCAACATGGACTGCGGGGTATTCGCACGGATCTTGCCGTTGACAGTCCCCTCCAGCAAACCCTCGATTTGCAGTTGTGTGCCGAAGGTCTGGCCGAAGTCTTCGAGCACTTCCCTCAGGGGTTTGTGTTCGGCTTCATAGGCGTAGGCGGTGTTTTTCCATTCGGGGGGGATGGCGGCCAAGGTGCTGCTCACGGGCGTCAGCAGGCAGGTAACCAGAAGCAGGCTGCACAATTTGTCTCGTCGGGATAAAGCACCTGGCGAATCTTGGCGCAAGCTACGGCGCTTGTGGGTCGTGATTTTCATAGAGAATTCTCTGGTTAGTACGACAACGAACGTAACGAGGTGGGTCTGAGATTGCGGGTTGCGTGAGTGAGTCGCGCTGACGTGGCCCGCCACGTGTCGCGCTGGTTGAGCAGGTCTTCAAGACAACCGAGCACGTGGGCTTCCCCCTGCCCACTGCGTAAGGTTTGAATCAGCCAGAGCGTACCGCTGTCGGCTTTTTGAGCCAGTGCGCCCTGAAATAGATTCAGGCTGGCGACCCCCAAGCGCAGCCAACTTTGCAGTGTCGTGGTGTCTGAGGGGGTCGAGGTCAGTTGAACGCTCAATAAAACCGAGTTGTCCTGGCGTTTTAAAATGATTTCGTCGTCGACTTCAAATAAGGTGATTTGTTCTTCGTGACTGCCCAGCCAATCACGGACGATATCTTTCATCTTATTGGAAACTTTCAATGGCTGTTTTCAGACACTGATGTTCAATTCGAAGGGTCTCAGTGTAAAGCGCATTGGAAACCGTCATCGATTCGACTAGTTTGTGAAATCGTTCAGCATCCTGTGCATCCTTTTCACCCCCTATCGGATGTGAGTTATAACTTTTATAAGCGGAATTTGCGTTTTTCAATGCGTAGTGCGAGAGCGTCTTTGGAGAGTCCATGGCGGGTCCTTTGTTGTTGAGGTTCTTATACGAAAGACAGTTGTTTTGAGCCTGGGTTGAATCAGATGTTGATCACAAATTCTTTTTCGTGTTTGAACAAAGTGTCGAGCATGGAGCGCCAACTGATGCGAAAGTCTCCCCCATCCGTTTTCAAGACGAGTGTTTGAGGCGGGATCGCCTCATCAGCATGAAGTTTCCAGACGCAGGTTTTGTGATAAGCAAGATGCTGTTTTATTTCTTCAAGGTCTTGCGGGTGGCAGAGCAATGCCGCACTGACCTCCTGGACATGATTTATCAGCAATTGCTTCATAAGCGCGGCCAGCCTGCTCGGGGTTACCGTTTCATCGAGCAGGTAACCAATAGCCTCATTGGTAATGGAACTGGCGTATTGCTCAAGCATGTCGCACATGGATTGACGGTCGCGCTCCCAACGTTTTAGCTGGGCGTCAGCGCGCTGCCAGATTTCCAGTGACGCCTCCTCGCGTAATGTCTCGCATTGTTTTTCTGTCAAGCTTAGTAGCTCACTGGCCTGGTCCTCGGCGCGTTTCAATAGCTGCTCGGCCTGCTGCCAATTTGCTAGTTCTTCCCTCGGAATCAGGTTGCGTGGCAATCCGGGCGTGTCCTTGAGTAACTCAATGGCATATCGGCATAACATCAGTGATCTCCTTACTCGTCCGAGCCAGGGGCTATGGGATCACTTGGTAGCGACGTGACACGCCAGACCACGGCTTGCCAGAGTGTATTTAATCGACCACTCGCGTTCTCAAGGCCGGTATTGCTCTGTTCAATTTCATGCACCCGTTTACGAGAAAAACGCAATCTGAGACGCTGCCAGGTTGTGGGCTCTAGCCAGTTATGGAGCAGTAGCAACGGGTCGGCATTGGGCGACAGCATGGCAGGTGGCAATGCTTTGGAAAGGCGTATGCACCACAGGTGATCACTGTCACTCAACGGGTGGGCAACTTCAGGGTTGAAGGTGTCATGAACCAGCGTCAGCGCCAGGTTGAGTTGTTCATTGGAAGCAAGGGCCAGACGCAGCACTGTGACGTTTGGGGCAGGGGGTAAGCAGGCTGCCACACCCATGAGAGAGCCCGGCACTAAATGTCTGTTGTGATGAAGCGCGTCAATCCAGGAGTACTTGTCCCCTTTCCAGTCCTCATGGGCGTATTTCCACGGGAACGCCCACCATTGAGCCCAGGCCAGGTGTTCGTTCATCGGGTGTTCGGTCCTAGACGTCATGGGAAGGGCCGATCGATTCGCGCGTTACGGGCGACTCGGATAATAACCGCCGACGTCGATTGTGCAGAAACACTGCGGCGACGACGGCGGTTACCACGCTGAGCAGAAAGGTGATGACGCTGTTTCGCCAAAAGCCGAGATCCTCGCCAGGCACCAGGAACGGGCCGAAATACACCAGGCGTTGCTGTTCCTGATAAGTGGTGGCGGGTACGAATATCACGGTGAGTTTTTGCGGGTTGTCCACGGCTGTGGACATGCCAGGGATGCTGCTTGCCACCATCCTGCGCACGCGCGCGCGGATGTTATCGGGATCCAGGCGTGGGTCATGTTTTATAAACACCGAGGCGGATGCAGGTTGAACCGGTTCACCTGGCGCGATGCGTTCCGGCAGTACCACATGGACCCGGGCAACGATTACACCGTCAATGTTGGACAGCGTGGCCTCCAGCTCTTGGGACAAGGCGTAGATATAGCGTGCCCGCTCCTCCAGTGGCGTGGAGATAACGCCCTCCTTGCGAAATGTGTCGCCCAGCGTGGTCCTGGCCACTCTAGGCAGGCCGGCGGCTTCCAGCGTGCGTACGGCGCGCCCGATGTCATTTGCGTTTACCGCGACGACGACACCATCTTTGGCCGGGATTTTTTGCGCGCGAATATGCTTATCTGCCAACTCGGCGATGACTTCATTAGCCTCTTGCTCAGAGAGTTGACGATGAAGTTCGACTCGGTCACTGCACCCGGTCAAGATAAATGCAGCCGCCAAGAGGAAGGAAATAGTCAGGAAGTTATTCATGATGCTTATTGTAGGTTTGATATTTTTTCAATGCCTTGAGTTGTCTTGGCAAGGCTTTTTACAAGCAGTTGAGATGTCAGTTGAATATTCGACAGTGCGCTTGGGAATAACCTGAACTTTTCAATATCCACCTCTTTTGTGTTTGATTTTATTATATTGCTCAGGCGGGCTCTTGATGTGGTTAATGGCTTTATGGCATCTGTCAAAAATGGGCTGATCTGTGCTGCGCCTGCGGAGAGCTTGGCCGCAGTCGATTGCTCAAGAGTTGACGAAAAAAAACAGGAGTCTCTACTGCATGCCAACGCATCTCGGGGTGTGGCCGACTCGCTGAGACCTGCATCTTTGTTGGAATAAACATACTCTTTTATTTGCATAAGATGCCCGTTGAGTTAATGCCTGCAGAAAATAGGTTCAAGCCGCGAGCGTTACCTCTCAGGCTGATGAGCCTGAGAGGTAATGGGCTATTATTGGAACGATTTAGCCGCTTGGTTGATACCTGACACTAGCTTGGCTTCGAGTTGTCTCTTGGTGGTGTAGTCGTTAATGGCTTCAGCTTGATCAAAGTTGTTTTCAGCAGAACCAGCACCTGATCCCCCGGATGTACCATTTGATAAGCTGCTCGCGCCATAATAAGGATTTATTGCGGCACCCGAACCGATTGAGTTCATAAAAGTTCTCCAAGCATAAGTTGAGATAGTTAGCCATTGGTCACGTTGAGGGCTTCTCAGGTTTCCTGACAAATTAACCTTGGCACTAGTGTGTGGCCGCCAGGGAAAAAGCGTTCCACTTGCTTAGCTATATAAATGTTTCCAGATATTTTGGGTTCTTGGCGTTATCAAGTGCGCAATAAAAAATTTCTTTAAACTCAATCTGCTTCATCCCAGCGCTATCTCCAGCTGTTTCATCCTGTGATACAACGTGCGCTTGGCAACCCCCAGTTCCAGCGACACGGTATCTACACAATGCTCATGGCGGCACAGCGACTCCTCAATCAGTGCCTTTTCAATTTGCTGCAGGCGTGCCTTCAGGTTCGTCTTGGTATCAACCAAGCTGTTCATGGGAGTGGAGAGCGGTGTCAGCCCCAGCACGAACCGTTTTGCCGTCGAGCGCAACTCGCGGACATTACCCAGCCATGGGTGGCACAACAATTGTTGCAGCAGCCCGTCAGAGGGCGGCGGGGCCGAGCAATTGAAATGGTCGGCTTCCTGCTGGATCATCTCCAGAAACAACGGGATGATGCGCTCACGCCTGTCCCGCAGGGGCGGAAGCTGGATGTGGACGACATTCAGGCGAAAGTAAAGGTCACGCCGGAAGGTACCGTGCTCGACCATCTGGTGCAGCGAGTGCTGGGCTGATGCTATGACACGCATGTCCACCGGTATAAAACGGGTCGATCCCAGGCGCTCGACGCCTCGCGACTCCAGTACTCGCAGCAGCTTGGCTTGAAGACCCAATGGCATGCTGTCGATTTCATCGAGGTACAACGTGCCCAGATGGGCGGCTTCGACAAACCCTGCCCGCGATTGCATTGCTCCGGTATAGGCGCCGCTGTTGACGCCGAACAATTGGCTTTCCGCCAGGCTTTCCGGGATGGCCGCACAGTTCACGGCAACAAGGTTGCCACGCCGCCCTGATAAAAGATGAATTCGTCGGGCTAGCGTATCTTTTCCCGTGCCGGTTTCTCCCAGCAACAAGATGTCAATGTCGAGTGCAGCGGTGTTCTTAAGTGTGTTTTCAATGTCCGGGCCTTCAATGAGTGAAATTGCCGTTTCATTTTCCATGTTGAAGGTTGCCGGCATTGAATGATGTTCCCTTATCGCTATTAAAAGGGCGGTATGCACAAGGTGACCAGTTGAGCTTAGGTTATAGAAGTTGTCTTTGGTTTTTAAGGCGTTTAGCGGGTTAAGTGACGTAGGAAATTGTCTTTGGGTTGTAATGATTAAATTGGGGTGTTGGTATTTGAGCTGGCGCGTGAATAAGATCAATAGGAAACGTCTGAGAGTGTTTAATGTTTGGATGTAAATAACATTTGAAATTAAACGCTCGCCCACAAAAAAGCCGATGCAATGATCGGCTTTTTATTACGGCAGTTATTGCAGGTGATGTTTACACATTAAATCGGAAGTGCATCACATCGCCATCTTTAACAATATATTCCTTACCTTCCAGGCGCCATTTGCCCGCTTCCTTGGCACCGGCTTCACCCTTGAATTGGATAAAGTCGTTGTAGGCGATCACTTCAGCGCGGATAAAGCCTTTTTCGAAGTCGGTGTGGATCACGCCTGCAGCCTGTGGCGCGGTGGCGCCGACCTTGACGGTCCAGGCGCGGACTTCTTCGACACCGGCGGTGAAGTAGGTCTGCAGGTTGAGCATTTCGTAGCCCGCACGAATCACGCGGTTCAGGCCAGGTTCTTCCAGGCCCAGGGCCTCAAGGAACATGTCTTTTTCTTCGCCGTCATCGAGTTCGGCGATTTCCGCTTCGATCTTGTTGCACACTGGCACTACGATCGCGCCTTCTTCGTCCGCGATGGCTTTTACCACGTCGAGCAGGGGGTTGTTCTCGAAGCCGTCTTCAGCGACGTTGGCAATGTACATCACCGGCTTGGTGGTCAGCAGGTGGAAGCCCTTGATCACGGCCTTCTCGTCGGCGCCCATGCCCTTCATAAGGCTGCGTGCCGGCTTGCCTTCGGTGAAGTGTGCGATCAACTGCTCCAGCAGGCCTTTCTGGACCACTGCGTCCTTGTCGCCGCCCTTGGCGTTACGCGCGACTTTCTGCAGTTGTTTCTCGCAGCTGTCGAGGTCGGCGAAGATCAGTTCCAGGTCGATGATCTCGATGTCGCGTTTCGGGTCGACGCTGTTGGAGACGTGAATCACGTTCTCGTCTTCAAAGCAGCGGACCACGTGGGCGATGGCATCGGTTTCGCGGATGTTGGCCAGGAACTTGTTGCCCAGGCCTTCGCCTTTCGACGCGCCGGCTACCAGGCCTGCGATGTCGACGAACTCCATGGTGGTCGGCAGGACGCGCTTGGGATTGACGATGGCCGCCAAGGCATCCAGGCGTGGATCCGGCATCGGCACGATACCGCTGTTGGGTTCGATGGTGCAGAAGGGGAAGTTCTCCGCCGCAATACCGGACTTGGTCAAAGCGTTGAACAAGGTGGATTTGCCGACGTTGGGCAGGCCGACGATGCCGCAATTGAATCCCATGGTGTTTCCCCTCGGAAAAAAGTCAGGCCTTCTGGCTGTGCAGGTTTTTCATCGCGCGGTTCCATTCCCCGGCGAAGATATCCGGCAGCACGCCGAGGGCAAAGTCGATGCTTGCATCGAGTTTTTCCTGTTCGGCGCGTGGCGCACGACCCAGGACGAAATTTGAAACCATACTGGCAACGCCTGGGTGGCCAATGCCGAGCCGCAGGCGGTAGAAATTATTCTGATTACCCAACTGCGCGATGATGTCGCGCAGGCCGTTATGCCCGCCATGCCCGCCGCCGAGCTTGAGCTTGGCAACGCCGGGTGGCAGGTCCAGTTCGTCATGGGCCACCAGGATTTCTTCGGGTTTGATCCGGAAGAAGCCCGCAAGCGCCGCGACAGCTTGGCCGCTGCGGTTCATGTAGGTGGTGGGAATCAGCAGACGAACATCCTGACCCTGGTGCGAGAAGCGCCCGGTCAGGCCAAAATACTTGCGATCGGCCGCCAGGTTTACACCTTGGGCATGGGCGATACGCTCAACAAAAAGGGCCCCCGCGTTATGCCGGGTCTGTTCGTATTCGGCGCCTGGATTTCCCAGGCCAACGATCAGTTTAATGGCAGTCACGACAGGGGCCCTTCCTTTGGAGTTGTGGATAACATCGCCGCGAACTGAGTGCGGCGAAAGTGGACGACAGGAGCTCACTTATCCAGAGATAAACTTCGCGTTGTCGCCCGCTTTCTCGCTACGTTCCGGTCCGCGATGTTTCCTCAAGCTCCGGCAATACAGAGTGAATTACTCTGCAGCGCCTTCTTCAGCTTCTGGAGCAACGCGTGGAGCGTGTACGTTTGCAACAGCTTTGTCATCACCGTGAGCCAGTGCAACGAACTCAACGCCTTTAGGGGCCTTGAGGTCGGACAGGTGAACGATTGCGCCGATTTCCAGAGCCGACAGGTCGACTTCGATGAACTCAGGCAGATCTTTCGGCAGGCAAGTTACTTCGATTTCGTTCAGGACGTGAGAGATCTCGCCGCCTTTCTTGACCGGAGCTTCTTCACCAACAAAGTGCACAGGCACGATAGCGGTCAGTTTCTGACCGGCTACAACGCGTACAAAGTCAGCGTGCAGAACGTGGCCCTTGGACGGGTGACGTTGCAGGGCTTTGATGATTACGTTCTGCTTTTTGCCGCCAACGTTCAGTTCGATAACGTGGCTGTAGGCAGCATCGTTTTCGAGCAGTTTGGCAACTTCTTTAGCCAGCATGCTGATGGATTCAGGGGCTTTCTCGCCACCGTAAACTACAGCTGGAACCAGGCTTGCGAGACGACGCAGGCGGCGGCTCGCACCTTTCCCCAGGTCGGAACGCACTTCAGCATTCAGAGTAAAATCGTTCATGTTGTATCTCCAAAATAACCACATTCGCCCCAGCGTTTGCGACCAGCGCTAAAGGCGATATGGGCAAAAAAGCCCCGCCCCAACAGAATGCTGGGGCGGGGCGCTTTTCGTCAGTGAGGTGTTCCGAAGGTTTGACCCTTAGCGGAACATCGCGCTGATCGATTCTTCATTGCTGATGCGGCGAACCGCTTCGGCAACTACCGGTGCGATATCCAGTTGACGGATACGCGCACAGGCTTGTGCAGCAGCGGACAACGGGATGGTGTTAGTCACCACCAGTTCGTCCAGCACAGAGTTCTCGATGTTCTCGATTGCTCGGCCTGACAGCACAGGGTGTGTGCAGTAGGCGAAGACTTTTGCTGCACCGTGCTCTTTCAAGGCTTTCGCCGCGTGGCACAGGGTGCCGGCGGTGTCGACCATGTCATCAACCAGAATACAGGTACGCCCTTCGACATCACCGATGATATGCATCACTTCAGAGTGATTGGCTTTCTCGCGGCGTTTGTCGATGATCCCGAGATCAACGCCCAGGGATTTGGCAACAGCCCGTGCACGCACGACGCCACCAATGTCCGGGGACACGATCATCAGGTTTTCAAAGCGCTGATCTTCGATATCGTCCACCAGTACTGGCGAACCGTAGATGTTATCTACCGGAATATCGAAGAACCCCTGGATTTGGTCAGCGTGCAGGTCAACCGTGAGAACACGGTCGATGCCTACCACGGTCAGCATGTCAGCAACGACTTTCGCGCTGATAGCCACACGTGCGGAACGCGGACGGCGATCCTGACGGGCATAACCAAAGTAAGGGATTACAGCTGTGATTCGAGTCGCTGAGGAGCGGCGGAAGGCATCAGCCATCACGACGAGTTCCATCAGGTTATCGTTGGTCGGAGCGCAGGTCGGCTGAATAATGAAGACGTCTTTACCGCGAACGTTTTCATTGATCTCGGCTGTAATTTCGCCGTCGGAAAATTTACCGACAGAGATGTCACCGAGAGGGATATGCAGCTGACGTACGACACGTCGAGCCAGATCGGGGTTGGCGTTCCCCGTAAAGACCATCATCTTGGACACGCGCAGTACCTAGAGGCTGAGGGTAACCTGGATGAGTATTAGAAAATGGCAGGGGCGGCTGGATTCGAACCAACGCATGGCAGGATCAAAACCTGCTGCCTTACCGCTTGGCGACGCCCCTGTATCTGTTGCAACGAGTACCCAGTACTCGGTTCCTTTTAGAGCAGACTTTGCAGCTTGCGATGCAACATCGAAACGTTGCTTCCCTTTGCTACAAACCCTGTAAGGGTCTCTGTAAGAAGGGCCGAGACTTTATCAGCTTCAGCTTTGTTTGGGAAGCCCCCAAACACACAACTTCCAGTTCCGGTTAATTTTGCTTCGGTAAATTTACCTAACAAATTCAAAGCGTTACGTACCTCTGGATAACGCCTTGCTACAACCGGTAAGCAGTCATTTCGACTGTTTCCCTTGGGAACGGGGCGCACTTTAATGGGAGAAGAGTTACGTGTCAACAACGGATCTGAAAAAATTTCTGCTGTACTTACAGATACTTGCGGGACAAGCACGACATACCACGGCTCTTCGGGATATTCCGGGGTAAGTTTCTCCCCCACGCCCTCAGCAAATGCGGCGTGTCCGTGCACGAAAACCGGGACGTCTGCGCCCAGTGTCAGGCCCAGTGCGGCCAGGCGATCATGGCCCCAGCCCAGTTGCCACAAGTGATTGAGCCCCAGCAACGTCGTCGCGGCATTTGAACTGCCGCCACCGATTCCGCCGCCCATGGGCAAAATTTTATCGATCCAGATATCGATGCCCAATGCACAACCCGATTGTTCCTGAAGTTTTTTGGCCGCCTTCACGATCAGGTTGCTGTCGTGGGGCACGCCTTCGAATTCGGTGTGCAGGTGGATCACGCCATCGTCGCGCACGGCGAAGGTGAGCTCATCACCGTAGTCGAGAAATTGAAACAGCGTCTGCAACTCGTGATAGCCGTCTTCACGACGGCCGAGAATATGCAGCATCAGGTTGAGCTTGGCGGGTGAGGGCAGCGTCAGGCGTTCTGAAGTCACGTTATTGCCCCAGCTTGCGCGGTTGCCAATCCTTGATCACCAGCGTGACATCAAGGTCAGTGCCATGCAGCTTGATGCGCTCGGGCAGCCAATAACCGCCCTGTTCCACATAACTGAGGTACTCGACCTGCCAGCCATCCTGTTCCAGTGATGCGAGGCGGCTGTCACCATTGAGGCTCAGGCGACTCTTGCTGTCCGGAGCGGGCAAGCCGCGCACCCACCACACCAGGTGCGACACGGGTAGCTTCCAGCCAATCTGTTCTTCCAGCAGTGCTTCCGGCGAAGCCGCCTCATAGCGGCCCTGGTTGGCCACTTCAAGGCTGACTTGCCCCGGTCGACCTGTCAGGCGAGCGGCGCCACGGCCCAGCGGGCCCGACAAGCGAATGTCGTAGTAGTCCTGGCGTTGCAGCCAGAACAAGGTGCCGCTGCCTGAGTCCTTGGGTGCGCGCACGCCGACTTTGCCTTCGATCTGCCAGCCATCAATGCTGCTGAGCTGATCCTTGTGCTGTTGCCATTGCGCCGGGTTGCCCTGGCCTTCAACGGATTCACGGCTGCCGATGCCCGCGCAACCGGCGAGCAGGGCGATAAGACTGAACACTACAACATGGCGCAAGAACATAAGCTTAAAGGGTCTCGGATCCGGTCAGGCGCTTGATGGTGCCGCGCAGGATGGGGCTTTCGGGTTGTTCCTTGAGGAATTTTTCCCAGATTTGACGTGCTTCGCGCTGCTTGCCATTGGCCCACAGCACTTCGCCCAGGTGCGCCGCGACTTCCTGATCGGGGAAGCGCTCCAGCGCCTGGCGCAGCAAGCGCTCTGCTTCGTCGAGGTTGCCCAGGCGGTAATTCACCCAGCCGAGGCTGTCGAGTACGGCCGGGTCTTCAGGGTTGAGCTGGTGTGCCTGTTCGATCAACACCTTGGCTTCGTCGTAGCGGGTCGTGCGGTCTGACAAGGTGTAGCCCAGGGCGTTGAGGGCCATGGCGTTGTCAGGGTCACGCTTGATGATCAGGCGCAGGTCTTTTTCCATCTGCGCCAGGTCATTGCGTTTTTCCGCCTGCATGGCGCGCGTGTACAGCAGGTTCAAGTCGTCGGGGAATTGCAGCAAGGCTTGTTGCAGCAGTTTCCAGGCGCGCTCGCCCTGATTGTTGGCCGACAGGGTTTCGGCCTGGATCAGGTACAGCTGGATCGCATAGTCCGGCTCGGCATCGCGGGCCGCGGCCAGGCGTTTTTCGGCCTCGTCGGTACGACCGTTGCTCATCAGGATATCGGCCTGGCGCAGCTGGGCCGGCAGGTAGTCGTTACCGGGGCCAACCTGGGCGTATTCGAGCAGGGCGGCCTGAGGGTCGTTGCGTTCTTCCGCGATACGGCCCAGGTTCAGGTGCGCCGAGTCCACATGGCTTTCACGCCCGATCAGTTCTTCAAGGTAACCCTTAGCCTCGTCCCAGGCCTTGGCTTCCAGGCACACCAGCGCCAGGGAGTAACGCAGTTCGTCGTCATCGGGGTATTGCTGGACCAGGTTGGCGAACTGCACTTTGGCATCCTCCATACGGTCCTGCTCCACCAGCATACGTGCGTAAGTCAGGCGCAGGCGTTTGTCGTCCGGGTACTTCTTGATGCTTTTTTCCAGCAGCGGAATGGCTTCCTTGCCGCGATTGAGATTCTGCAGCAAGCGTGCGCGCAGCAGGATCGGCGCGATCTCGCCCTCGTCCGGCGGGTTCTGCTCCAGCAGTTTCAGCGCGGCGTCGGCCTCGTCGTCCTGTTGCAGCAGCAGGGCCTTGCCGAAAATCAGCTGGCTGTTTTTTGGATGCTTTTGCAGCAGGCGGTCGAAACTCTTCATCAGGCCATTGCGCGTGTCCTGGTCAGTGTCGGCAGCCGACAGCGCGAGGAAGTCGAAATGGGTGTCGCCCTTGCCTTGCAGGACTTTCTCCATATAGACCATGGAGTCGTCATAGCGCCCGGCCCGCGCCAGTTGAATGGCCGCCGCCCGTTGCGCTTCCAGATCGTCCGGCGCGTTTTTCGCCCAGATCAGCGAGGTGTCCAGTGCGGCCTGATCGGCGCCCAGGTACTCGGCGATGCGAAATGCCCGTTCGGAGATGCCAGGATCCTGTGTATTGATGGCCTGGGTCACATAGTTGTCCAGCGCAATGTCGAAGCGATTGCGCTGGCCGGCCAGTTCCGCACTCAGCAGGCTGAACACCGTTTCTTCACTGAATGAGGAATAAACCTTGGGCTTTTCAGGGGCGGGGGTGCTGTCTTCTACCGGCGGCGTACCGTCCGGCGACACGGGGGCCAAGGTCTGGCAGCCGCTGAGGAAGACAAAAGCAAGGAGCAACGCGGAAGATCTATTCATATAGGAAGAGGACGACTAACCTGCGGTCGGATCATCATGACACAAGCCTTCGGCCAAACATAACCGAGTCTCAGTTGGTGCCTTTATAGACACAAGGCATTAGGACAATAGACGACGGTGGTTGTTCTGAATCTTTCGAAGTAGGACAATTGTCGGCTTCCCGACATCATCAGCGATATTGAATGGCCTTCCTCGCACTCGGTATTAACCACAAGACTGCCTCCGTAGACGTGCGCGAGCGCGTGGCGTTTACGCCAGAGCAGTTGGTTGAGGCCTTGCAGCAGCTCTGCCGGCTCACCGACAGTCGCGAAGCTGCGATCCTTTCGACCTGCAATCGCAGCGAGCTTTATATAGAGCAGGAACATCTTTCAGCGGATGTCGTCCTGCGCTGGCTGGCCGATTTCCACCATTTGAGCCTCGACGACCTGCGCGCCTGCGCTTATGTGCACGAAGAGGATGCGGCAGTTCGTCACATGATGCGCGTGGCTGCCGGTCTCGATTCGCTGGTGTTGGGCGAGCCGCAGATTCTGGGGCAGATGAAATCCGCCTACGCTGTGGCGCGTGAGGCCGGTACCGTCGGCCCGCTGCTGGGCCGGCTGTTCCAGGCCACGTTCAATTCCGCCAAGCAGGTGCGCACCGACACCGCCATCGGCGAAAACCCGGTCTCGGTGGCATTTGCCGCCGTCAGCCTGGCCAAACAGATTTTCAGCGACCTGCAACGCAGCCAGGCCTTGCTGATTGGCGCCGGCGAGACCATCACCCTGGTCGCCCGTCACCTGCATGACCTGGGTGTGAAGCGCATCGTCGTCGCCAACCGCACCCTGGAGCGCGCCAGCATCCTCGCCGAACAATTCGGTGCCCACGCCGTTCTGCTGGCGGATATCCCCGCCGAACTGGTGCGCAGTGACATCGTCATCAGCTCCACCGCCAGCCAATTGCCGATCCTCGGCAAGGGCGCGGTGGAAAGCGCGCTGAAGCTGCGCAAGCACAAACCGATTTTCATGGTAGACATCGCCGTTCCCCGGGATATCGAGCCCGAAGTCGGCGAGTTGGACGACGTTTACCTCTATAGCGTCGACGATCTGCACGAAGTCGTCGCCGAAAACCTCAAGAGCCGCCAGGGCGCAGCCCAGGCCGCCGAGGAAATGGTCAGCACCGGCGCCGAAGATTTCATGGTGCGCCTGCGTGAACTGGCGGCAGTGGACGTGCTCAAGGCGTATCGTCAGCAGGGCGAACGCCTGCGCGACGAGGAACTGATCAAGGCCCAGCGTTTGCTGGCCAACGGCAGCAGCGCCGAAGAAGTGCTGATGCAACTGGCCCGTGGCTTGACCAACAAGTTGCTCCACGCACCCAGCGTACAGTTGAAAAAGCTTACCGCCGAAGGCCGCCTCGATGCGCTGGCCATGGCTCAGGAACTCTTTGCCCTCGGTGAGGGCGCGTCAGAAAGCTCTTCGGATAAAAAACCGCAATGAAAGCGTCACTGCTCAATAAACTGGACGTGCTCCAGGACCGTTTCGAAGAACTGACCGCCTTGCTCGGCGATGGCGAAGTCATCTCCGATCAGACCAAGTTCCGCACCTATTCCAAGGAATACGCCGAAGTTGAACCGATCGTAACCACCTACGGGCAATGGCTGAAAACCCAGGCCGACCTTGAAGGTGCCCAGGCGCTGCTCAAGGACAGCGACCCGGATATGCGCGAAATGGCCGTGGAAGAAGTCCGCGAGGCCAAGGACAAGTTGATCGCGCTGGAAGGCGACCTGCAACGCATGCTGCTGCCCAAGGATCCAAACGACGGGCGCAACGTGTTCCTCGAAATCCGCGCCGGCACCGGTGGCGACGAGGCGGCGATTTTCTCCGGCGATCTGTTTCGCATGTATTCGCGCTATGCCGAGCGACGTGGCTGGCGTGTGGAGATCCTGTCCGAAAACGAGGGCGAGCACGGCGGCTATAAAGAAGTCATCGCGCGGGTCGAAGGCGAAAATGTCTACGGCAAGCTGAAGTTCGAATCCGGCGCGCACCGCGTACAGCGTGTCCCGGCGACCGAATCCCAAGGCCGTATCCACACCTCGGCGTGCACCGTGGCTGTATTGCCTGAGCCGGATGAGCAGGAGGCCATCGAGATCAACCCGGCGGACCTGCGGGTCGACACTTACCGCTCGTCCGGTGCCGGTGGTCAGCACGTCAACAAGACCGACTCGGCAATCCGTATCACCCACTTGCCGTCGGGCATCGTGGTCGAATGCCAGGAAGAACGTTCCCAGCACAAGAACCGGGCCCGGGCCATGTCCTGGCTGTCGGCCAAGCTCAATGACCAGCAGACCAGCGCCGCCGCCAACGCGATTGCCAGCGAGCGCAAGTTGCTGGTGGGTTCGGGCGACCGTTCCGAGCGCATCCGTACCTACAACTTTGCCCAGGGCCGGGTCACCGACCACCGGGTCAACCTGACCCTTTACTCCCTCGACGAGATTCTCGCCGGCGGCGTCGATGCGGTGATCGAGCCCTTGCTCGCCGAGTACCAGGCCGACCAATTGGCCGCGATAGGTGAATAAATGACCATCATCGCCAGCCTGCTGCGCGCCGCCGACCTGCCCGACTCGCCCACCGCGCGCCTGGACGTGGAATTGTTACTGGCGGCGGCCCTGGGCAAGTCCCGCAGCTACCTGCACACCTGGCCGGAAAAAATCGTCAGCAGCGAAGACGCGCTGACCTTTGCCGACTACCTCCAGCGCCGCCGCGCCGGGGAGCCGGTCGCCTATATTCTCGGCCAGCAGGGCTTCTGGAAGCTGGACCTGGAGGTCGCGCCCCACACGCTGATCCCGCGTCCGGACACCGAGTTGCTGGTAGAGGCCGCCCTGGAATTGTTGCCGGCCACGCCCACCCAGGTCCTCGACCTCGGCACGGGTAGCGGCGCCATCGCATTGGCCCTGGCCAGCGAGCGCCCGGCCTGGCACGTCACGGCCGTCGACCGCGTGCTGGAAGCCGTGGCGCTGGCCGAGCGCAATCGCCAGCGTCTGCACCTCAATAACGCCACAGTGCTGCGCAGTCATTGGTTCAGCGCGCTGCAAGGTCGCCGTTACGACCTGATCATCAGTAATCCGCCGTATATCGCCGACAATGACCCGCATCTGGTCGCGGGCGATGTACGTTTTGAACCGGCCAGCGCCCTGGCGGCGGGCCATGACGGTTTGGACGACCTGCGGTTGATCATCAACGAGGCCCCGGCCTACCTGAATGCCGGTGGTTGGTTGCTGCTCGAACACGGTTACGACCAGGGCCTGGCCGTGCGTGATCTGCTGCTGGGCCAGGGTTTTGAGGGCGTGCACAGTCGCATCGACCTCGGCGGCCACGAACGCATCACCTTGGGGCATCGCCCGTGCTGACCGATCAGGAGCTGTTGCGCTATAGCCGACAGATTCTGTTGCAGCATGTCGACATCGAAGGCCAGTTGCGCCTTAAAAACAGCCGTGTGCTGATCGTCGGCCTCGGTGGCCTGGGCGCGCCAGTGGCGCTGTACCTGGCCGCTGCGGGCGTGGGCGAACTGCATTTGGCCGACTTCGACACCGTCGACCTGACCAACCTGCAACGTCAGATCATCCATGACACCGACAGTGTCGGGCAGACCAAGGTCGACTCGGCCCTGCGCCGCCTGACCGCCATCAACCCTGAAATCACGTTGGTCGCCCATCGCACCGCGCTGGACGCCGACTCGCTGGCGGCGGCAGTGGCTGCGGTGGACGTGGTGCTTGATTGCAGCGACAACTTCTCCACACGCGAAGCGGTCAACGCCGCCTGCGTTATCGCGGCCAAGCCGTTGATCAGCGGGGCAGCGATTCGCCTGGAAGGCCAATTGTCGGTGTTCGACCCGCGTCGCGCCGACAGTCCGTGTTACCACTGTTTATACGGGCACGGCAGCGACACCGAACTCACCTGCAGCGAAGCGGGCGTGGTCGGGCCGTTGGTGGGGCTTGTCGGCAGCCTGCAAGCCTTGGAAGCCTTGAAGTTGCTGGCCTGTTTCGGTGAACCGCTGGTGGGCCGCTTGCTGCTGATCGACGCCTTGACCACACGTTTTCGAGAATTGCGCGTCAAGCGTGATCCCGGTTGCAGTGTCTGCGGGACGCAACATGGTTAAGGACGCGCCAATCGGTGTGTTCGATTCCGGCGTCGGCGGTTTGTCGGTGCTGGATGAAATCCAACAGCTATTGCCCCACGAATCGCTGTTGTACGTGGCCGATTGCGGGCATATCCCCTATGGCGAGAAAACCCCCGAATTTATTCGTGAGCGTTCGCGACGGGTCGCTGAGTTTTTCCGCGAACAGGGTGCCAAGGCTTTTGTGATTGCCTGCAACACCGCCACCGTCGCCGCCGTTGCAGATTTACGCCAGGACTACCCAGACTGGCCGTTGGTGGGCATGGAGCCCGCCGTCAAGCCAGCGGCTGCCGCCACCCGCAGTGGCGTGGTCGGCGTGCTGGCCACCACCGGCACCCTGCAAAGTGCCAAGTTCGCCGCGTTGCTCGACCGTTTCGCCACCGATGTGCGGGTGATCACCCAGCCGTGCCCCGGCCTGGTGGAACTGATTGAAACTGGCGACCTGAACAGCCCGGCCCTGCGCCAGTTGTTGCAGGGCTACATCGAGCCGCTGCTCAACGCCGGTTGCGACACCATCATCCTCGGTTGCACCCACTATCCCTTCCTGAAGCCCCTCCTGGCACAGATGCTGCCCCCCAGCATCGTCCTCATCGACACCGGCGCCGCCGTGGCCCGCCAGCTCAAGCGTTTGTTGGGCGAACGCAACCTGCTGGCCCATGGCGATCCTGAACCTGCCCAGTTCTGGACCAGCGGCGATGTGTGTCATCTAAGAAATATCCTACCCACACTTTGGAAACATTCCGCAGTTGTGCGAAGCTTTGGCTCGTGAAAATTTCGTGAAATGTCGCTGAACTTCTGGCTCTGAGTCAGCTTCTATAGCGAGATGGCCTGTAAAAAATCATACAACTTCGTTCTCAAAGGACTGTTTCTTATGAAGCGCTTGTTCTGTTTGGCCGCAATTGCGGCCGTAGTGGTGGGACACTCGGTTTCGGCCCAGGCTGCTGGCCTGGAATTTGGCGTAGGCAGCACCAGCGACTCGACCATGACCTACCGATTGGGGCTCACGTCGGACTGGGATAAAAGCTGGTGGCAGAGCGATGTGGGTCGCCTGACCGGTTACTGGAGCGGCGCTTATACCTACTGGGATGGCGACAAGCGCGCCAGTGCCAGCAGCCTGTCGTTCTCGCCGGTGTTTGTGTATGAGTTTGCCGGGGAATCGGTCAAGCCATACATCGAGGCGGGGATCGGTGTGGCGGTGTTCTCCCGCACGAAGTTGGAAGACAACAACATCGGCCAGGCTTTCCAGTTCGAAGACCGTCTGGGGTTCGGCCTGCGGTTTACCGGTGGGCATGAAGTGGGCATTCGTGCCACGCACTATTCCAATGCCGGCATCAGCAGCAACAATGATGGGGTAGAGAGCTACGCGCTGCACTACACCCTGCAGCTGTAATTGCGCAAATCCCTTGTGGGAGGGGGCTTGCCCCCGATTGGGCTGTATCAGCCAGCAAGTTTTTGTCTGACACACTGCAATCGGGGGGCAAGCCCCCTCCTGCATTTGATCGTCATCGGTGTTTAGGTCAGCGGTAGGCCGTCGCAATCCCCTGGCGCTCTTCGATGCACTCCGGTGCGCCCATCTCGAATTCCCGGCAAATCAGCGGCCGACGCTCATAGATCGTGCACATCATCGTGTCCCGATCCAGCGCCGCGCACCAGCCGTCGTCCAGGCGCAGCATCACTTCGCCGCCCCAATCGTCGGTGTCGATATAGCGCTCCGGCACGCCGGTGTCGGTGATCAGCATGACTTCCAGCTGGCAGCAGCAGGCCGCGCACGTCGAGCAGGTGACGGCGGGTTCGGCGATTTGAGTGTGGGGGATGTTGGTCATGGCGGCAGCTTCATGCTTTGAGCGGCAAGCTGCAAGAAAAAGCCGACCGGCTTCAGTATTTTGTCGCGGCGCGAGCAAGCAGTGCGAAGAGCACAGCCCACAGCAGTGCCAAGACGAACAGGCTCGGCCACAGGGCGTAACCGAAGCTCACCCCTGCCAGTTGGCTGCCTGCGTAATAGGACATGGGGCCGCCCACGGCGCCCAATAATGCTGCGCGCCAGCGAGGCCGGGTGCTCCAGGCCAGACAATGACGCAGTGTGGTTGCCAGTAGCGCCCACAGCAGCATCAACCAGAACGGGATAAGCGGGCCCGGCTCGGTGAAATGAAACACGCCCACCGTGCGTAACGCCGTATCCAGCAATGTGCCCAGCACCGTCACGCCGAGAATCAGTCTGCCGTCTTCGGCCCATGAACTTATCCACAGCAGATGAATAGCCAGCGCAGCGAGCCCCACGAGTAACCACACGCTGTCGCCGCCCAGCACACAGGCAAACCAGCCGCACTGGAACAGCGCGGCATTGGCCAGGTTTTTAAGCATTGAAGCGCCCGAGCAACGGCGGGTTGATCGCTGCCGGTTTGGCCAGCAGCAATTGCGCGGTGCCGATGGTGCGCTCCATAAAGCCACCTTCGCAGTAACACAGGTAAAACTCCCACAACCGCAGGAAGTATTCGTCGTAGCCCATTTCTGTCAGGCGGCCGTGAGCGCGACGAAAGTTCTCATGCCACAGGCGCAGGGTTCGCGCGTAGTGCAGGCCAAAGTCTTCCATGTGCAGCAGGTTCATATCGGTGTCGCGGCTGACGATTTGCAGCATGTTCTGCACACTGGGCAGGGCGCCGCCCGGAAAAATGTAGCGCTGGATAAAGTCCACGCTGTTCTTGGCCTGCTCAAACCGTTGCTCGCGGATGGTGATGGCCTGCAGCAACATCAGCCCATCGCTCTTGAGCAAGTGCGCGCATTGCTTGAAGTAGGTCGGCAGGAAGCGATGGCCAACGGCTTCGATCATCTCGATGGACACCAGCTTGTCGTACTGGCCGGTGAGGTCGCGATAGTCACTCAGCAGCAGCGTGACCTGGCCTTGCAAGCCGAGGGTTTCGATGCGTTTTTCGGTGTAGGCGAACTGCTCCTTGGACAAGGTCGTGGTGGTGACCTTGCAGCCATAGTGTTGCGCCGCATACAGCGCCATGCTGCCCCAACCGGTGCCGATTTCCAGCAGGTGGTCGGTGGGCTTGAGCGCGAGCTTCTGGCAGATGCGTTCCAGCTTGTTCAGTTGCGCCTGTTCCAGGGTGTCGTCAGGGCTCAGAAATTGCGCCGCCGAATACATCATGGTCGGGTCGAGGAATTCTTCGAACAGGTCGTTGCCCAGGTCGTAGTGGGCGGCGATGTTTTTCTGCGAGCCCTTGCGCGTGTTGCGGTTGAGCCAGTGCAGGCCTTGGGTGAGCGGGCGTGCCAGCCGCGCCAGGCCACCTTCCATGGCGTCGAGCACGTCCAGGTTGCTGACCATCACACGCACCACGGCGGTCAGGTCCGGGCTGCTCCAATACCCGTGTATAAACGCCTCGCCGGCGCCGATGGAGCCGTTGGCCGCCACCAGTCCCCAAACCGCAGGGTCGAGGATCTGGATTTCCCCCAGCAAGTGCGCTTCCCGTGCGCCGAACACTTGCCGTTCGCCGTCCTCGATTACCACCAGTTGGCCGTGGCGCAATTGGCTGAGTTGACGCAGCACGCCCTTGCGCAATAGCGCACTGGTCACACCGTTGACGTTCAGGCGGTTGGCCTTGACCGATAAGCTAGGGGATTTCATGGCGGCGATCCTTGGTATACCCGACGGCTGTACGAGAGGCGCCATCGGCGGCCCGGTGGGAAAAAATCGGTGTGCGCTTAAGAAAAAGGCGCAGCGCCTGCCAGTAAATGGCCAGGCACGTCTTGGCGGTCATCCACGGAAAGCGCCACAAGTAGCGATGCAGGCTGGCGCGATCCAACCCTTCTTTTTGCAGGCTCAAGGTGGCGTCGAACACTTTCAGCTCGCCCTGCCAGTCGGCCATGTGCACGCCGAGCCTGGCGGCGGGCGGGCTGAAGCTCATGCGGTATTCCAGGTCGCGGGGCAAGAACGGCGACACATGGAAGGCCTTGGCCACGGCGAAATGCTGGTGCTCATCAGCGCCCAGGGCTTGGGCCGGCAGCACGTAGTGGTAGCGCTCGCGCCACGGGGTGTTGGTCACTTCACACAGAATCGCGGCCAGTTGTCCGTCGGCCTCGAAGCAATAGAAGAAACTCACCGGATTAAAAGCCAGGCCCCAACTGCGGGCCTGGGTCAGTAGGCAGATAACGCCCTGAGGCGTACGCCCCAGCGCCTTGCCGACTTCCTGGCGCACGGCATCGCTCAAGCTCATGCCGTGGCGCGTGAATTCACGCAGGTAATCCTGCTGACGAAAACCGAAGGGCGCCAGGCGACTGCGCCCCGCCAACGGCGACAGCCCGAGGACTTCGTCTTGTTCGCTCAAGTCCAGGTACAGCAGGCCGATGCGGTAGCGAAAGGCATGGGCCTTGGGCGCAAACCGTCGATGGGCAATCCAGCCGCTGTACAGGGCGCTGTTCACAGGGTTTCCCCAAAGGCCTGGGCCACGCGCAGGGCGCTGACCACGCCGTCTTCGTGGAACCCATTGGCCCAGTAGGCGCCGCAGTAAAAGGTGTTGCGCGCCCCGGCCAGTTCTTCCCAGCGGTTTTGCGCGGCCACCGCCGCCAGGCTGTATTGCGGATGGGCGTAGGTGTAGCGCGCGAGGATCTTCAGCGGGTTGATCATTGGCGTCTGGTTGAGGCTGACGCAAAAGGTGGTGGCGCTGTCGATGCCCTGCAGGATGTTCATGTCATAAGTGACGGCCGCCTGGGTCTGGGTGTTGCCGCTCAGCCGATAATTCCAGCTGGCCCAGGCGAGTTTGCGGTCGGGCAGCAGGCGGGTGTCGGTGTGCAGGACCACGTCGTTGTCGGCGTAGGGCAGGGCACCGAGAATCTCCTGTTCGGCCTGGCTGGGGTCGGCGAGCAATGCCAGTGCCTGGTCGCTGTGGCAGGCGAACACCACCCGATCAAACGCCTCGCTGCCGGCAGGGCTGTGGATAACTACGCCGTCCTCGGTGCGCTCGACATTATGCACAGGGCAATTCAGGCGAATCTGCTCGCGAAAGCGGCGCGTCAACGGTTCGATGTAGCGGCTGGACCCGCCTTCGATCACACACCACTGCGGCCGGTTGTTCACCGACAGCAAGCCGTGGTTCTTGAAGAAGCGCACAAAGAACTGCAACGGAAAGCCCAGCATGTCTGCCAGGGACATCGACCAGATCGCCGCGCCCATCGGCACGATGTAATGCCGCACAAAGCGTTCGCCGTAACCGCCGGCTGCGAGGTAGTCGCCCAAGGTCATCTCGGCGCTGATGCGTTGCTCCTGCAGATCCAGCGGCGCCTGGCGGTTGAAGCGCAGGATGTCGCGCAACATGCCCCAGAAGCCCGGCGACAGGATATTGCGGCGCTGGGCGAACAGGCTGTTGAGGTTATTGCCGTTGTATTCGAACCGGGTGCTTTCGTCGCACACCGAGAAGCTCATCTCGGTGGGTTTGAACGTCACGCCAATCTGCCCCAGCAAGCGGATGAAATTGGGGTAGGTCCAGTCGTTGAACACGATAAAGCCGGTGTCCACCGCGTAGCTTTTGCCGTCGACGCTGACATCGACTGTATGGGTATGCCCGCCGATACGATTGCCCGCTTCAAACACGGTGACCTCGTGACGGCGGCTGAGCAGGTAGGCGCTGGTCAGGCCAGCAATGCCGCTGCCGATAATGGCGATCTTCACTGGTCGTCCTTTTTCGGTGGCGGGCTGCGCAGCATGCGTTTGCCGATGATCAATTGCGCGCGGTTAGGCAGTTTCGACAGCGGCCACAGGGTCGCAATGAACAACGCCGGGAAGGCGATTTCCAGTGGGCGTTTGTCCAGCTTGGCGAAAATGTGCCGAGCCGCCTTGTCGGCAGGCCAGCTCAGGGGCATCGGGAAGTCATTGCGCTCGGTCAGTGGCGTGTCGACAAAGCCAGGGCTGATCACGGTGACGTCGATGTTTTCCGTCGACAGGCTGATGCGCAGGGATTCAAACAGGTAACGCAGCCCGGCCTTGGACGCGCCATAGGCTTCGGCGCGGGGCATCGGCAGGTAGGTCACGGCGCTGGCAACACCCACCAGATGCGGGGTGCGCCCGGCACGCAACAACGGCAGGGCCGCTTCGATGCAATAACTGCTGGCCAGCAAGTTGGTGCGCACCACGTGCTCGATGATCGATGAATCAAACTGCTTGGCGTCGACATACTCACAGGTGCCGGCGTTGAGGATCACGGTGTCGAGCGAACCCCAGGCAGCACCGATATGCTCCCCGATCTCGCGTACCGTCTGGCTGTTGGTCAGGTCACCGGCCACCACCAGCACTTGGCCGGGGTAACGTTGGGCCAGTGCGTCCAGCGGCGCCTGGGTGCGGGAACTCAAGGCCACATGGGCGCCGCTGTCAAGCAACTCCACAGCCAAGGCGGCACCAATCCCACTGCTGGCACCGGTCAGCCAATAACGACGTGGCGACACTGCGTTCATCCCACTCTCCTTTTCAACCAACTGACGATTTTGCCCAGGACGGGAAGGTGTTCGTAGAGCATGGCGCCCGCATCGAAGTAATCGCGGTGGCGGTACACCTTGTCCCGCCACATCAGGTGCGAGCACCCCTCCACCCGGATGACTTGGCCGTTGGCCAGGCGCGGGTGGCAAAAACTCATTTTCCAGCGCAGGTAGCCTTCGCCTTCGGCCACTTGGTCGAAACCGTGGAAGTCGAAGCGCAGTTGGCTGACATTGCTGTACAGCTCGACGAAATAGCTGTGCAGCGCGGTCAGGCCATGGACCTCGTGCAGCGGGTCGGTAAAGGCAATGTCCTTGCTGTATAGGCTGTCGAGCAGGTGCAGGTTGTGCTTGTCCAGCGTGGCGAAGGTCTGGGCGAAGCGTTGCAGGAAGTCACTCATGTTCGGCCACCGACTGCCGCGAAGGCAGGCTGCGAAAGGCGGCCAGGGCGCGCTCGCGGGACTTTTTCAGGTCGACAATCGAGCGCGGATAATCCGCCACGCCAAACAGGCCACCGGCGGCTTCGGGGTTGTGCACTTCCTTTTTATTCAGGGCGGCCAGTTCCGGCAGCCAGTGCTTGATGAATACCCCTTCGCTGTCGAACTTTTCCGACTGGCTCAGGGGGCTGAAGATCCTGAAGTACGGCGCCGAGTCGGTGCCTGTGGACGAACTCCACTGCCAGCCGCCGTTGTTGGCCGCCAGGTCGCCGTCGATCAGGTGGCGCATAAAGAAGCGCTCGCCTTCACGCCAGTCGATCAGCAGGTTCTTGGTCAGGAACATCGCCACCACCATGCGCAGCCGGTTGTGCATCCAGCCGGTTTCCAGCAGTTGGCGCATGGCTGCGTCAATGATCGGCAGGCCCGTGCGAGCTTCCTGCCAGGCCGCCAGATCCTTGGGCGCATCACGCCAAGCCACGGCTTCGGTTTCGGTGCGGAACGCACGGTGGCGCGACACCCGTGGGTAGCCCACCAGGATGTGTTTGTAGAACTCACGCCAGAGCAATTCGTTGATCCAGGTGATGGCGCCGATGTCGCCACTTTCGAATTCGCCCTGGTTGGTCTGCAACGCGGCATGCAGGCACTGGCGCGGCGAGACCACGCCTGCCGCGAGGTAGGCCGATAACTGGCTGGTGCCGGGCTTGGCGGGGAAATCGCGCTCGTCTTTGTAGTAGCTGATCTGCTGGTCGGCGAAGGTGTCAAGGCGGCGCCGGGCTTCGTCTTCACCGGCAGGCCAGAGCGCGCGCAGGGTGTTGCTGGGCGGCTCGAAACCGGCAACGGTGGTCGGGACCGGATCGCTGTTGAAGTCGAGTCTGGCCTGGGCCTTTGGCGTGGGCACCAAGCGTGGCAGGGCGCTGTGCAGCCGTGTGTAGCAGACTTTGCGGAACTGACTGAAGACCTGGAAGTAGGTGCCGGTCTTGGTCAGCACACTGCCCGGTTGGAAGAACAATTGGTCAAGGTAGCTGTGGAACGTCACGCCTTCGGCCTCCAGCGCCTGGGCGACGGCGGCGTCACGGCGGCTTTCGTGAATGCCGTACTCCTCGTTGACGTGCAGCGATTGCACCGACAGCGCCCGGCACAGTTCGCCGAGCACAGCGGGCGCCTGATCCCAAGTGGCCGCCGTGCGGATCAACAGCGGGATGTTCAGCTCGCCCAAGGCCTGGCTCAGGTGCTGCAGGTTGCGTAGCCAGAAGTCGACTTTGCACGGCGCATCATCGTGGGCCAGCCATTGCTCCGGCGTGATCAGGTACACGGCAGCGACCGGGCCACGCTGGCTCGCGGCGGCCAGGGCGGTGTTGTCGTGTAGGCGCAGGTCGGTGCGCAGCCAGATCAAATGCATTTAGATAAGTCCACGCTGGATCAATAACTGGTGAGCCGACAGCACCTCTTCGGCCACGAACAATTCAGGAGTGTCACGGGTTAATACGGCTAACTCAGCCTGGTGGATGCACACCGTTGGTCCGACGAGCAGCGTCGGGCAACTGACGCCCATCAACAGTTTGGTCAGCGCGGGCAAGTGCAGGGCCTTGCTCGAATACAGCAGCACCGCGCGCGGTTGCAGATGCTCCACCGCCAGGGCCAGTTCGCCGGCAGGCAGCGGCCAGTCGAACACTTCCACCGGGCAATCGGCGCTGCTGGCCAGCCAGGCGCTGAGCCACAGGTGCGGCTCCAGTGGCAGGTCGGACTGGTTGACCAGCAACAGCGGCGCACCGTGCAGTTGGCGATTGTTGTGGTAGATACGCGCACCGAACTTGCTGCGCAGCCAGGACAGGAAAAACACCCGTTCCATCTGCGCGCCGAACTGGCCCTGCCAACGCTGCTCCAGCTCCATGATCAGTGGCAGCAGCAGTTGTTCGCACAGGGTGCGCGGCGGGTATAGCGCCATGGCCTGGTTGAAGGCGTCGTCGACCCGGCGCTCGGTCAGTTCGCTGATGGCCTGCACCAGGGTCTGGCGCAGGGTGTGCCATTCATTCTCTGCCGTGTCGGGGCTGGTCTGAGCAGTGTCAATCAGGTGTTTCACCTGGCTGACCGGCACGCCGCGATTGAGCCAGGTGAGAATGGCGTGGATACGTTGCACATGGTCGGCGCTGAACAGCCGATGGCCCTTGGGCGTGCGCTGGGGCACGATCAGGCCATAGCGGCGTTCCCAGGCGCGCAGGGTCACGGCGTTGACACCGGTCTGGCGCGCCACTTCGCGGATCGGTAGCCAGCCGTCTTGCAGGGCTTGGGCGATGTCTTCACCGGGTTCGTCTTGCAGGGCAACTTTCATGGTCTAGATCGCATTGCGCAGGCTGAGGTTTTCCGGGTGCGGTTGCAGGTACGCCTGCTGCGCGATGTAGCGGTCCGGGTGTTGGCGAAAGTGATGTTTGAGCAGGGTCAACGGCACCACCAGTGGCACGATGCCGTGGCGGTATTGGCCGATAACGGTCTGCATTTCCTGCTTGTCGTCGGCGCTGATGACCTGCTTGAGATAGCCACTGATGTGTTGCAGCACATTGGTGTGGGTGCCGCGGGTGGCGCATTTGGTCAGGCCGGTCATCAAGTCGCTGAAGTAACACGCGGCCAGTTCACTGAGGTCGGTGCCTTTGCCCATGCTGCCCAGCAGGTGACCCAGGCTTTTGTAATGGACAGGGCTGTGGGCCATCAGCAGGTATTTGTAGCGCGAGTGAAAAGCCAGCAAGCCGTGACGGGTCAGTCCTTCGGCCTGCAGCTGCTGCCAACTGGCGTAGACGAACACGCGGGTCAGGAAGTTCTCCCGCAGCACCGGGTCATTCAATCGGCCGTCTTCTTCGACCGGCAGGTTGGGGTGGCGCGCGCAAAACGCCCGGGCATAGATGCCGCGCCCGCCGCCGTCGACCGGGGTGCCGTTTTCGCGGTACACCTTGACCCGCTCCAGGCCACAGGACGGCGACTTCTGCATAAAAATGTAACCGCACAGGTCGGTGTGTTCCTGGGCCATCTGCTGGCCGTAGTCGTCCAGCGGTTGGGTCACGTTGAGCTCACGGCGCACCGTGCCCACGGCCTGCGGGTGGGCAGGGTCGCCGACCAGGCGGATCGGTTCGCGGGGGATGCCCAGGCCAATCGCAACTTCGGGGCACAGCGGCACAAAGTCGAAATAGTCGGCGAGGGTCTGGCTGCAGAGCAGGGATTGTTTATGACCGCCGTTGAAGCGCACGTTCTCGCCCAACAGGCAGGCGCTGATAGCGATCTTCGGTTTTGCGCTGCTGGACATTGGCAAACCCCTGATAAATTCCTGTACAAGCTTTAGGCGTTGTACAACTAAATCTCATCATAGGTCTGACGCTGTACAAGTCAAATTATTTGTACAGGTTTTTTCGTGAGGACTATTTCCAGCCGATTTTCCAGGCCTCGGCATTCTGCAACGTCTGCCACGGCAGGCGTTCGGCCCGTTTGGTCATGATCGCCTGCAGCTCGATTTCCAGCACGGTGCCTTCTTCGTCCCGGAACAATTCGGTGACCAGAAAGTGTTTTTCCTTGTGGCGGGGATGGGCTGCTGTCCACTTCGACAGCAGCAGTTTGGCGGGGTTGAGACGGTTCATTGCAGGTGCTCGATCAATCGTCGCGCGGCTTCCTGGCCACTGAGCCAGGCACCTTCGACCCGACCGGACAGGCACCAGTCGCCACACACGTACAGGCCCAGGTCGGCATCGGCCAGCACACCGAATTCGTGACTGCTGGACGGGCGCGCATAAAGCCAGCGGTGCGCCAGGCTGAAGGACGGCGCAGGCATGGCGCTGTGCAGCAATTCGGCGAAGGCGCCGTGCAGGTGTTCGATCACGGCTTCCTTGGGCAAGTCCAGATGGGCTTTGCTCCACGCGCTGGTGGCATGCAGCACCCAGGTATCGAGGGTGGTGTCGCGCCCAGGTTTGCTGCGGTTGCGCGCCAGCCAGTCGAGGGGACTGTCTTGTACGAAACAGCCTTCCATCGGTGTATCCAGTGGCTTGTCGAAGGCCAGGGCGACAGCCCACGTGGGGTCCATTTTCACCCCCGCGGCGGCGCTGGCCAGCTTGGGCGCAGCAGCCAGCAGGGCGGTGGCTTGGGGCGCTGGCGTGGCGATGACCACATGGCTGAATGGGCCATGGCTGCCGCCGTCCGCGTCGAGCAGGTTCCAGTGCTGAGTGCCTTGGAACACCTCGGTAATGCGGCAACCGAATTCCACCGGCAAGTCATCGAGCAGGGCGCGGGTGATGGCGCTCATGCGCGGTGAGCCGACCCAGCGGATCTGCTCGTCGGGGGAGGGCGTGAGCTGGCCGGATTTGAAGTTGTACAACTGCGGTTTCCATTGCTCGGCCCAGCCGTTGCTTTGCCAGCGTTGCACTTCGTTGACGAAGCGTCGGTCGCGGGCGGTGAAGTACTGGGCGCCCATGTCCAGCGCGCCGGCATCGCTGCGCTTGCTGGACATGCGGCCACCGCTGCCGCGGCTCTTGTCGAAAAGTTTTACAGCGTGCCCGGCGTCTCGTAACGCTTGGGCGGCGGAGAGACCGGCGATGCCGGTACCGATGATCGCGATGGGGACAGTCATGGGAGGCCTCGTTTTACCGTTGGGTACAGACTACGCCGACACCAATAGCTGTACAATATTGTTTTTTGGTATAAGTTTTGGCGTACCTGAACGTCTGGCGTGACCTATGGTTAAAGCTGAGGCTTAAACAACAGCCACGCCCGATTACAAATTGATCCCTGCTTATAAAATAGACCAGTGATCGGCGGCGAACGTTACATGAGGAGGATCCCATGCATATTTTGCTGACCGGCGGTACCGGCTTGATCGGCCGCCAACTCTGCCAACACTGGCTCGCCCAAGGCCATCGCCTGACCGTGTGGAGCCGCCATCCTGAAGAGGTTGCCGCCCTGTGTGGCGCGCAGGTGCTGGGCGTTGCGCGCCTGGAAGAGGTGATCGGCGCCGTGGACGCGGTGGTCAATCTCGCCGGCGCCGCCATCGCCGACCGCCCCTGGACTCACAAACGCAAGGCGCTGTTGTGGAGCAGCCGCATCGGCCTTACCGAAACCCTGCTGGCGTGGCTCGAAGGCCAGGCGCAGAAACCGGCAGTGTTGATTTCCGGCTCGGCGGTGGGCTGGTACGGCGACGGCGGTGAGCGCGAACTGACCGAGGCCAGCGGCCCGGTGCAGGACGACTTCCCCAGCCAGCTGTGTATCGCCTGGGAAGAAACCGCCCAGCGCGCAGAAGCCCTGGGCATCCGTGTGGTGCTGGTGCGGACCGGCCTGGTGCTGGCGGCCGAGGGCGGCTTTTTGTCGCGGCTGCTGCTGCCGTTCAAACTGGCGCTGGGCGGGCCGATCGGCAATGGTCGGCAGTGGATGCCCTGGGTGCATATCAAGGATCAAATCGCCCTGATTGATTTTCTTCTACACAAGGATGACGCCAGCGGTCCGTATAATGCCTGCGCGCCACACCCGGTGCGTAACCGCGAGTTCGCCAAGACCCTGGGCCAGGTGCTGCACCGCCCGGCGTTCATGCCGATGCCGGCCTTTGCGCTGAAAGTCGGCTTGGGCGAGTTGTCGGGGCTGTTACTGGGCGGGCAGAAGGCGATCCCCGAACGCTTGATGGCCGCCGGTTTCATTTTCCAGTTCACTGAGTTGCATGCGGCTCTGGACGACTTGTCCAGCCGCCTCTAGAGATAGGATGTTGCATGACGGATCACGCGTTGTTACTGGTCAACCTGGGTTCACCGGCGTCCACTTCGGTGGCCGATGTGCGCAGCTACCTCAACCAGTTTTTGATGGACCCTTATGTGATCGACCTGCCATGGCCGGTGCGGCGCTTGCTGGTGTCGCTGATCCTGATCAAGCGCCCCGAGCAGTCAGCCCATGCCTATGCGTCGATCTGGTGGGATGAAGGCTCGCCGCTGGTGGTGCTCAGTCGCCGCCTGCAACAGCAGATGACCGCGCAGTGGACCCAAGGCCCCGTAGAGCTGGCCATGCGTTACGGCGAGCCGTCCCTGGAAACGACCCTCACCCGGCTGGCCGCCCAAGGCATTCAGAAGGTCACTCTGGCGCCTTTGTACCCGCAGTTCGCCGACAGCACTGTGACCACGGTGATCGAAGAGGCCCGGCGCGTGGTGAAAGACAGGAAACTGAATGTACAGTTCTCGATCCTGCAGCCGTTCTACGATCAGCCCGAATACCTCGATGCCCTGGCGGCGAGCGCACAGCGTTATATCGAGCAGGATTACGACCACTTGCTGCTGAGCTTTCATGGTTTGCCCGAGCGCCATCTGACTAAGCTCGACCCGACCGGCCAGCATTGCTTCAAGGATGCCGACTGCTGCAAGAACGCCTCGCCGCAAGTGCTTGCCACATGCTATCGCGCGCAGTGCTTCAGTGTTGCTCGCGATGTGGCCGAGCGCCTGGGCTTGCCGGATGGCAAATGGTCGGTGGCGTTTCAATCGCGCCTGGGACGTGCGAAGTGGATCGAACCCTACACCGAAGCGCGCTTGGAGGCGCTGGCTCAACAAGGCGTGAAAAAGCTGCTGGTGATGTGCCCGGCGTTTGTGGCCGATTGCATCGAGACCCTGGAAGAGATTGGCGATCGCGGCCTGGAGCAGTTCCGCGAGGCCGGAGGCGAGGAATTGGTATTGGTACCGTGCTTGAATGATGATCCGCAGTGGGCGGCGGCGCTCAATACGCTGTGTGAAAGAGCGCCTCTTTCACTGTAATTGAACCTGGCGCAGATCCAAATGTGGGAAGGGGCTTGATCCCGCTACACGTAATTCGTAGCAGCTATCGGGAGCACGCCCCCTCCCACATGTTTGATTTGTGTTAGAGATTGAGGGTCAGGCTGACCGTGAAGTTGCGCGGTTCGCCGGGGTTGACCCAGTAATTGCTGTAGGACCGCTCATAGTATTTTTCATCAAACAGGTTGTTCAGGTTCAGGCCCACCGTCACGTTCTCGGTCGCCTTGTAATGCGCGAGCAAATCTACGGTGTGGTAGGCCGGCAGTTCAAAGCTGCCGCCTGCTTCACCTGAGCGGTCTCCCACATAGGTAAACGCTGCGCCCAGGTCTGAGCCGCGCAACGCGCCATCCTGGAATTCATACACCCCCAACAGACTGCCGCTGCGCTTGGCCACGCCGAGAATGCGGCTGCCGGCCGCAATGGCCTTGTCACCTTTGGTCACTTCGGCGTCGATGTAGGCGAAGGCGCCGATCACCCGTATCGCGTCGGTCAGTTGCCCGGTCAGTTGCAAGTCAACGCCCTGGCTGCGCGCCTTGCCCATGGCGCGGTTGGTGTTGGTGGCCGGGTCCAGGGCCAGCACGTTTTCCTTTTCGATATGGAACGCGGCGACGGTGGTGCTGAGGCGGTCGTCGAACAGCTCGCTCTTGATCCCCACTTCATAACCCACGCCTTCTTCGGGCTTGAAGGTGTTGCCCGTGGCGTCCAGGCCGCTGTTGGGTTTGAACGAGGTCGAAGCGTTGGCGAACACGCCGACTTCGGGCGTGAGTTGATAAAGCAGGCCGGCGCGCTGGGTGAGGGCGTCGTGGGTTTGCCGGCTCGGCGGGGCGTTGCGGGTGAAGTCGTCGACGGTTTGCTCGAAATGCTCGAAGCGTGCGCCGACCATGCCGCGCAGGCGGTCGGTAAAGACGATCTGGTCTTGCAGGTTCAGGGCGTGGCTTTTGGTCTGCTCGAAAAAGTCGGTGCCGGAACGTACGCCATTGGGTTTGGCTTGGCCGTAGACCGGGTTGTAGATGTCGATCGCGTATGAGCTACCCGGGCTGCCGGCGATGGCGGTCACGCGTTCCTTCTTGCGGTAGTCCTCGTATTCGGTGCCCACCAGCAGTTCATGCTGCCAGCTGCCGACGTCGAACAAACCGCGCAGCTCCAATTGGGTGATGCTGTCGTGCCAGCCCATGGAGCGTTCGCGGTAGCGGCGGTTGAGGGTATGGCCGTCGGCGCTGAGTGGCCGATTTTCCGAGGCATCGCCCCATAGGCTGCCTTGTTTGTAATGGCTGGCCAGGCGCAGTTTCCAGGCGTCGTTGAGGTGATGTTCGAGGGTCGCCTGGATGCGGTTGTTGTGGTTGTCGATGTCGCCGTCGTTGGGCTCGCCGAGGAAGGTGGAGCGCGACAGACCGGGCGCATCGACGATGCCACGGTCGAACGTGGAGCTGTGGCGCACGAATTCGCTTTCCACCAGCAGGCTGGTGTCCGGGTCCAGTTGCCAACTGAACGAGGGCGCAACCAAAACGCGCTTGCTCTGCACGTGATCGCGAAAGCTGTGGTTGTCCTCTACTGCCAGGTTGACCCGCGAGAGCACGTGGCCTTCGTTGTCCAGCGGCGTGTTGACGTCGATGGCGGTGCGGTAACGGTCCCAACTGCCGGCGCTGGTTTGCAGGGTGGTGAAGGCGTCTGGCTGAGGTTTTTTGGTGACGATATTCACGGTGCCGCCTGGGTCGCCGCGCCCGTACAAACTGGCCGCAGGGCCTTTGAGTACTTCAATGCGTTCGATATTGGCCGCATCCGGTGTGCTCGGGTAACCACGGTTGGCGCTGAAACCGTCCTGGTAGAACTCCGAGGTGGTGAAACCACGCACGCTGTATTCGTAGAGGGTCAGGCCACCAAAGTTGTTTTGCTTGGACACGCCGCCCGCAAATTCCAGGGCGCGTTCCACATTGGTGCTGCCCAGATCCTTGAGCACCGTGGCGGGAATCACGCTGATGGATTGTGGGATATCGCGCAGGGCTGTGTCGGTTTTAGTCGCGCTGGCCGAACGAGTGGCGCGATAGCCCTTCACCGGGCCGGTGGCGGATTCATAGGCGTCGGTAGTGACGCTGATGGTATCGAGTTCGACGGTGGTGTCTTCGGCAAAGGCGGGGTCGAGCAGCAAACCCAAGGCCAGGCCAGCCAAGGGGGCAATTCTTCGAGACGGCATGATAGAGCGTTCCAATAGCGATATTGAAACAATATAACATGACCAATGAGAATGAATCGCTGTGAAACATTAATTTACAGGTGCCCGCTAAGGGGCACCTGGACGAGGCGGCTTATTCTTCTTCTTTTACCGGAGCCGGCGGCGGGCGCAGGCCGATTTCCGCCGACAACTTGATCTCTTTACCGTTGCGCATCACGAGGATCGCCACCTTATCGGTCGGTTTGATCCGCGCCACCTGGTTCATCGACTTGCGACCATCGCCGGCCGGTTCGCCGTTGATGCTCAGGATCACGTCACCCAATTGCAGGCCGGCTTTCTGCGCCGGTCCGTCGCGGAAGATCCCGGCGACTACGATGCCTGGGCGCCCGGTCAGGCCAAACGACTCGGCCAGTTCCTTGGTCAGCGGTTGTACTTCGATCCCCAGCCAGCCGCGAATAACCTGGCCGTGCTCGATGATCGACTTCATCACTTCCATCGCCAGCTTCACCGGGATCGCAAAACCGATGCCCTGGGAGCCGCCGGACTTGGAAAAAATCGCGGTGTTAATACCGGTCAGGTTGCCATTGGCATCCACCAGCGCGCCGCCGGAGTTGCCGGGGTTGATCGCCGCGTCGGTCTGGATGAAGTCTTCGTAGCTGTTGAGGCCCAACTGGTTACGGCCGGTGGCGCTGATGATGCCCATGGTCACCGTCTGGCCCACCCCGAACGGGTTGCCGATGGCCAGCGCCACATCACCCACCCGCAAGCCATCGGAACGGCCGAGGGTGATGGAAGGCAGGTTTTTCAAATCGATCTTCAACACCGCCAGGTCCGTTTCCGGGTCGCTGCCCACCACGCGGGCCAGGGTTTCGCGGCCATCACGCAGGGCCACCACAATTTGGTCGGCGCCGGTGGTCACGTGGTTGTTGGTGAGGATGTAGCCTTCGGGGCTCATGATCACCCCGGAACCCAGGCTGGATTCCATGCGCCGCTGCTTGGGCCCGTTGTCACCGAAATAGCGGCGGAACTGCGGGTCCTCAAACAGTGGATGCGCCGGCTTGTTGATGACCTTGGTGGTGTACAGGTTGACCACCGCCGGAGCGGCAATGACCACTGCGTCGGCGTACGTCACCGGGCCTTGCACCACCGCGCTGGTCTGCGGCGCCTGTTGCAGGTTGACATCAAGGCTGGGTAAGCCCACCCACTGGGGATAACGCTGAATAATCAGCATCGCGATCAGCACGCCAGCCAGCAATGGCCATCCAAAAAAACGCAGTGCCTTGAGCATCAAGTAAGTCCTGACAGGTTGCAGGGGGCGGGAGAGCGCCCATAATGTCGCGCATTATACGAGGCTGCGAGCGCCTCGGAACGGGATATTTAGGAGTCTTTTATGGCCGTCCCCCTTACCACCCTCGTCGAGGAAGCAGACCGCTACCTCGGCAGTGCAAAAATCGCCGACTACTGCCCCAATGGCCTGCAAGTCGAAGGTCGGCCGCAGGTGATGCGCATCGTCAGCGGCGTGACCGCAAGCCAAGCCCTGCTGGACGCAGCCGTTGAAGCCCAGGCCGATTTGATCCTGGTGCACCACGGCTATTTCTGGAAAGGCGAGAACCCCTGCATCACCGGCATGAAGCAGCGCCGCCTGAAAACCCTGCTCAAGCACGACATCAGTTTGCTGGCCTATCACCTGCCGCTGGACCTGCACCCCGACGTCGGCAACAACGTGCAGCTTGCCAAGCAGTTGGACATCACCGTCGAAGGCCCTCTCGACCCGACCAACCCCAAGATCGTCGGCCTGGTCGGCTCCCTCGCCGAACCCCTGTCGCCCCGCGACTTTGCCCGCCGCGTGCAGGACGTCATGGGCCGCGAACCGCTGCTGATCGAAGGCAGCGAAATGATCCGCCGCGTCGGCTGGTGCACCGGCGGTGGCCAAGGCTACATCGACCATGGGGTTGCCGCCGGCGTCGACCTGTTCCTCAGCGGCGAAGCCTCCGAGCAAACCTTCCACAGCGCGCGGGAAAACGACATCAGCTTCATCGCCGCCGGCCACCACGCCACCGAGCGCTATGGCGTACAGGCACTGGGCGATTACCTGGCGCGGCGTTTTGCGCTCGAACATCTGTTCATCGACTGCCCCAACCCAATCTGAATGTGGGAGGCGGTTTGACGGCATGGCAGGCCAAACCTGGCGGCATATTCATATACCGTTTCGATCTAGCCAGCTCCCTGAATAGAAGAAGGTGCTGTGCTAGCATGCCTCGCTCGAACACGGCCCGCTGGCCGTCCATAAGATCGTTTTTCCGTGAGTAACCATGGTCGACAAACTGACGCATCTGAAACAGCTGGAGGCGGAAAGCATCCACATCATCCGCGAGGTCGCCGCCGAGTTCGACAACCCGGTGATGCTCTACTCGATCGGTAAAGACTCCGCCGTGATGCTGCATCTGGCACGCAAGGCCTTCTTCCCGGGCAAACTGCCGTTCCCGGTGATGCACGTCGACACCCGCTGGAAATTCCAGGAGATGTACGCGTTCCGCGACAAGATGGTCGAGGAACTGGGCCTGGACCTGATCACCCACGTCAACCCCGATGGCGTTGCGCAGGGCATCAACCCGTTCACCCACGGCAGCGCCAAGCACACCGACATCATGAAGACCGAAGGCCTCAAGCAGGCCTTGGACAAGCATGGTTTCGACGCAGCGTTCGGCGGTGCCCGTCGTGATGAAGAGAAATCCCGCGCCAAAGAGCGCGTGTACTCGTTCCGCGACAGCAAGCACCGCTGGGACCCGAAGAACCAGCGCCCCGAGTTGTGGAACGTCTACAACGGCAACGTCAACAAGGGCGAGTCGATCCGTGTATTCCCGCTGTCCAACTGGACCGAGCTGGATATCTGGCAGTACATCTACCTGGAAGGCATCCCGATCGTGCCGCTGTACTTCGCCGCCGAACGCGACGTGATCGAGAAGAACGGCACGTTGATCATGATCGACGACGACCGCATCCTTGAGCACCTGTCCGACGAAGACAAAGCCCGTATCGTCAAAAAGAAAGTACGTTTCCGTACCCTTGGCTGCTACCCGTTGACGGGCGCGGTGGAGTCCGAAGCCGAGACGCTGACGGACATCATTCAGGAAATGCTCCTGACGCGAACTTCCGAGCGCCAGGGCCGTGTCATCGACCACGATGGCGCAGGCTCAATGGAAGATAAAAAACGTCAAGGCTATTTCTAAGGGGCTGTCATGTCGCATCAATCTGATTTGATCAGCGAGGACATCCTCGCCTACCTGGGCCAGCACGAGCGCAAAGAGATGTTGCGCTTCCTGACCTGCGGCAACGTCGACGACGGCAAGAGCACCCTGATCGGGCGCCTGCTGCACGACTCCAAGATGATCTACGAGGATCACCTGGAAGCCATTACCCGCGACTCGAAAAAGTCCGGCACTACCGGTGACGACATCGACCTGGCCTTGCTGGTCGATGGCCTGCAGGCCGAGCGTGAGCAGGGCATCACCATCGATGTTGCCTACCGCTACTTCTCCACCGCCAAGCGTAAATTCATCATTGCCGACACCCCCGGCCATGAGCAGTACACCCGCAACATGGCCACCGGTGCCTCCACCTGTGACCTGGCGATCATCCTGATCGACGCCCGCTACGGCGTGCAGACCCAGACCCGTCGCCACAGCTTCATCGCCTCGTTGCTGGGCATCAAGCACATCGTGATCGCCGTCAACAAGATGGACATCAATGGCTTCGACCAGAGCGTGTTCGAGCAGATCAAGGCCGATTACCTGAAGTTCGCCGACGGTATCGCCTTCAAACCGAGCACCATGGCCTTTGTGCCGATGTCGGCGCTCAAGGGCGACAACGTGGTGAACAAGAGCGAGCGTTCGCCTTGGTACACCGGCCAGTCGCTGATGGAAATCCTCGAAACCGTCGAGATCGCCAACGACCGCAACTACACCGACCTGCGTTTCCCGGTGCAGTACGTCAACCGTCCGAACCTGAACTTCCGTGGTTTCGCCGGCACCCTGGCCAGCGGCATCGTGCACAAGGGCGACGAGATCGTGGTTCTGCCGTCGGGCAAGAGCAGCCGCGTCAAATCCATCGTCACCTTCGATGGTGAGCTGGAACACGCCGGCCCAGGCCAGGCCGTGACCCTGACCATGGAAGACGAGATCGACATCTCCCGTGGCGACCTGCTGGTGCATGCCGACAACGTGCCGCAAGTAACTGACGCCTTCGACGCCATGCTGGTGTGGATGGCCGAAGAACCGATGCTGCCGGGCAAGAAATACGACATCAAGCGCGCCACCAGCTACGTGCCGGGTTCCATCACCAGCATCGTGCACCGCGTGGACGTGAACACCCTGGCCGAAGGCCCGGCGAGTTCGCTGCAATTGAACGAGATCGGCCGGGTCAAGGTCAGCCTCGACGCCGCCATCGCGCTGGATGGCTACGACAGCAATCGCACCACGGGTGCGTTCATTGTTATCGACCGCTTGACCAACGGCACCGTTGCCGCAGGCATGATCATCGCACCGCCGGTCACTCACGGCAGCGCGGCGCAGCATGGCAAGTTGGCGCATGTGGCCACCGAAGAGCGTGCCCAGCGCTTCGGCCAGCAACCGGCCACCGTGCTGTTCAGCGGCCTGTCCGGCGCTGGCAAGAGCACCTTGGCCTATGCGGTCGAGCGCAAGCTGTTCGACATGGGTCGTGCGGTCTTCGTGCTGGATGGTCAGAACCTGCGTCACGACCTGAACAAAGGTCTGCCACAGGATCGTGCCGGGCGTACGGAAAACTGGCGTCGTGCCGCTCACGTGGCGCGCCAGTTCAACGAAGCCGGCCTGCTGACCCTGGCCGCGTTCGTTGCCCCGGATGCCGAAGGCCGTGAACAGGCCAAGGCGCTGATTGGCGGTGATCGTCTGCTGACTGTGTACGTGCAGGCGTCGCCGCTGGTATGCGCCGAGCGTGATCCGCAAGGCCTGTACGCGGCCGGCGGGGATAACATCCCTGGCGAATCCTTCCCGTACGACGTGCCGTTGAATGCCGACCTGGTGCTCGACACCCAGGCGCTGTCGCTGGAAGACAGCGTCAAGCAAGTGCTGGAACTGTTGCGTCAGCGCGGCGCGATCTAAACCTCGCGGCCACAAAAAAAGCCCGCCACCGAGTGATCGGTGGCGGGCTTTTTCACATCTTCAAGATCGGGCGCGGTCAAATGTGGGAGGGGGCTTGCCCTCGATAGCGGTGGGTCAGCTACGACTGCATCAACTGATGCTCCGTCATCGAGGGCAAGCCCCCTCCCACAGGTTGATCATCGTTTGCCTGGGAAGTCTTTATGCAGCTTTTCCAGCGACGCATCCTTGTCTTCCCATAACCGGTTGATCCAGCTCTGGAACGCCAACCGATACTCCCCATCCTGCTCATAATTCTTGCCAATAAACTCGGCCGGAATCTGCACCTCTTCAAACTGCACCACCACGTCCTTCACATTCCCGCATAGCAAATCCCAATAACCAGGACGCCCGCCAGGGTAGTGAATGGTCACATTCACCAGTGACTTCAGTTGCTCGCCCATGGCGTCCAGCACAAATGCGATGCCGCCAGCCTTGGGCTTGAGCAGGTAACGGAATGGCGATTTTTGCTGGGCATGTTTGCCGTCAGTAAACCGTGTGCCTTCGGCAAAGTTGAAAATCCCGACCGGGTTGTCGCGAAACTTCGCACAGGTCTTGCGGGTGGTTTCCAAGTCTTTGCCTTTCTTCTCCGGGTGCTTCTCCAGATAAGCCTTGGTGTAGCGCTTCATGAACGGAAAGCCCAGTGCCCACCACGCCAGACCAATCACCGGCACCCAGATCAATTCCTGCTTGAGGAAGAACTTCAGCGGGCGAATCCGTCGATTGAGCACGTATTGCAAGACCATGATGTCGACCCAGCTCTGGTGGTTGCTGGTCACCAGGTACGAGTGTTGATAATCCAGCCCTTCAAGGCCTTTGAGGTGCCAGCGCGTGCGCTGTACCAGGTTCATCCAACCCTTGTTGTTGGTGACCCAGGCTTCGTGGGTGTGGTTCATCAGCCATTCGCTGAAGCGCTTGGCAAACGGCAACGCCTTGAACAGCGCAACGATGAACAGGAACGAACACAGCAGGATCGTGTTCAGCGCCAGCAACAGCGAAGCGATCACCCCGCGCACGGCGGCAGGTAGAAAATCCAGCATTTAGATATCCATTGGTCGGTTGGCGGCTTGGATCGCGGTCAGGGCGATGGTGTACACGATGTCGTCAACCTGGGCGCCGCGGGGCAGGTCGTTGACCGGTTTGCGCAGGCCCTGGAGCATCGGGCCCAGGCTTACGCAATCGGCGCTGCGTTGTACGGCCTTGTGGGTGGTGTTGCCGGTGTTCAGGTCAGGGAAGACGAACACGGTGGCCTTGCCGGCGACCTGGCTGTTGGGCGCCAGTTGTCGGGCTACGTCCTCGTTGGCGGCGGCGTCGTATTGCAGGGGGCCGTCGATCAACAGCGAACTTTGCTGTTCATGGGCGAGCAGGGTGGCTTCGCGAACTTTTTCCACTTCCTCGCCGCTGGCCGAATCACCGCTGGAATAGCTGATCATCGCCACGCGCGGGGTAATGCCGAACGCCGCCGCCGAGTCGGCGCTTTGCAGGGCGATTTCCGCGAGTTCCGCAGCGCTTGGGTGCGGGTTCATCACGCAGTCGCCGTACACCAGCACCTCTTCGGGGAACAGCATGAAGAACACCGACGACACCAGCGTGCAGCCCGGCGCCGTTTTGATCAGTTGCAGGGCGGGGCGGATGGTGTTGGCGGTGGAGTGGATAACGCCAGAAACCAGGCCATCCACTTCATCCAGTGCGAGCATCATGGTGGCGATCACCACAGTGTCTTCCAATTGTTGCTCGGCCATCGGCGCGTTGAGGCTTTTGCTTTTGCGCAGCGCGACCATTGGTTCGACGTAGCGTTGGCGGATCAGGTCCGGGTCGAGAATTTCCAGGCCTTCCGGCAATTCGATGCCTTGGGCGCGGGCGACGGCTTCCACATCGGCTGGTTTGGCCAGCAACACGCAGCGGGCAATGCCTCGGGCCTGGCAGATGGCGGCGGCCTGGACGGTAAGTGGCTCGCTGCCTTCGGGCAGCACGATGCGTTTGTTGGCGGCCTGGGCGCGTTGGATCAACTGGTAGCGGAACACCGCTGGCGACAGGCGCATTTCCCGTGGTGTGCCGCAACGCTGATGCAGCCAGCGCGCATCAAGGTGGCTGGCGACGAAATCGGTGATGATCTCGGCGCGCTCGCGGTCATCGATGGGGATTTCTTTGTTCAGGTTGTTGAGCAGGTTGGCGGTGTCGTAGGAGCCGGTGCTCACCGACAGCACCGGTAGCCCGGCCTGAAACGCTCCGCGACACAGATCCATGATGCGCGGATCGGGCAGTGTATCGCTGGTCAGCAGCAGGCCGGCCAGCGGCACGCCGTTGATCGCGGCCAGGCTGACGGCGAGGATGATGTCGTCGCGGTCGCCTGGGGTTACCACCAGCACGCCGGGTTTGAGCAGCTCGACGGTGTTACGCATGGTGCGGGCGCAGATGATGATCTTGGTCATGCGCCGGGTTTCGTAGTCGCCGGCGTTGAGGATCTGCGCGCCCATCAGGTCGGCCACGTCGCGGGTGCGCGGCGCGTTGAGTTCCGGTTGATACGGAATGCAGCCGAGCAGGCGGAAGTCACCGCTGCGCAGTAAAGGCGAATGCTCTTTAAGGCGCGCTGAAAACGCCTCCATGCTTTCGTCGGTGCGCACCTTGTTGAGGATCACGCCGAGTACTTTCGGGTCTTTCGGGCCGCCGAACAGTTGGGCCTGCAATTCCACGCGGCCGGAGAGTTCGGTGAGCACTTCGTTTTCCGGAGCGGAGACCAGGATCACTTCCGCGTCCAGGCTCTTGGCCAGGTGCAGGTTGACCCGTGCCGCATAGCTGGCGTTGCGGGTGGGCACCATGCCTTCGACGATCAGTACGTCCTTGCCCACGGCGGCCTGCTGATAGAGGGTGATGATCTCTTCGAGCAGTTCGTCGAGCTGGCCGTCGCCGAGCATCCGTTCAACGTGTGCCAGGCCCAAAGGCTGTGGTGGCTTGAGGCCGTGGGTGCGTGCCACCAGTTCGGTGGAGCGTTCGGGGCCGGTGTCGCCGGGGTGCGGCTGGGCAATCGGCTTGAAGAAGCCGACTTTCAGCCCGGCCCGCTCAAGGGTGCGCACCAGCCCAAGGCTGATGGAGGTCAGACCCACACCGAAATCGGTGGGCGCGATAAAAAAAGTCTGCATGCGAATTCTCTGGAGGTGCATGGCTTCGGTGGCGCTCTATGGCTGAGCGCCTACCGGGAATCAGGCGTCAAGGTTATCGTTATTCGGCGCTTGCGCACACCAGCCGCAGGCAAAGGGCTGGCCTATTTTTTCCAGACGCTGTGCGGGGTCGAGTACCCAGGCGCGGGATTGCCATGGCGGCTGGTGGCGCAGATGCTGGGTGTGGCCGCAGGAGAGCTCGGCCACCCAATGCCGTTCTTCGTCCAGATGAAAACCGACGACCGTGACCCTTGATCGGTCCCGTCTGTCCGGGTTCTGTTCGCTTTCGGGCAAATCCTTGTTTAGACTTGTCCGTTCTTCATTCTTATGCAAAAGGTCTCGCCCCATGACGATCGCCGCTAACAAGGCTGTCTCCATCGACTATACCCTGACCAACGACGCTGGTGAGGTCATCGACAGCTCCGCCGGCGGCGCGCCGCTGGTCTACCTGCAAGGCGCAGGTAACATCATCCCAGGCCTGGAAAAGGCACTGGAAGGCAAGGCAGTTGGTGATGAACTGACCGTTGCCGTAGAACCTGAAGATGCCTACGGCGAGTACTCGGCTGAACTGGTCAGCACTCTGAGCCGCAGCATGTTCGAAGGCGTTGACGAGCTGGAAGTGGGCATGCAGTTCCACGCTTCCGCGCCGGACGGCCAAATGCAGATCGTGACTATCCGTGATCTGGACGGCGACGACGTAACCGTCGACGGCAACCACCCTCTGGCAGGCCAGCGCCTGAACTTCCAAGTGAAGATCGTTGCCATCCGCGACGCTTCCCAGGAAGAAGTGGCTCACGGCCACGTTCACGGTGAAGGCGGTCATCAGCACTGATTGATGCGTTAATCAGCTGATAGCAAAAACGCCCCGACTGGTTCGGGGCGTTTTTTTTGCGCTTAAAAAAGCACTGAAGTTCAAATGTGGGAGGGGCGTACTTCAGAAAACAAAAATGCCCCGGACCTTTCGGTACGGGGCATTTCTTAACTGTTTCGCAACCAGGGTTGCGTTGCAGTTGTTACCACTTAGGCAGCAGCAGGAACGCTCAGAGCCTTGATGTGGCCGTTCAGGCGGCTCTTATGGCGAGCGGCCTTGTTCTTGTGGATGATGCCTTTATCGGCCATACGGTCGATAACTGGCACAGCCAGAACGTAAGCTGCTTGAGCTTTTTCAGCGTCTTTGGTGTCGATGGCTTTAACTACATTCTTGATGTAGGTACGAACCATGGAACGCAGGCTGGCGTTGTGGCTGCGACGCTTCTCAGCCTGTTTTGCACGTTTTTTGGCGGAAGGTGTGTTGGCCACCGTCGAGCTCCTCGAAAGACTTTTTAGGAAATAGCAAACAAAATAGGCCGCGAATCATGCCGATGACTTGATGTGTTGTCAAGGGCGGCTGATGCGAACTGCTGAGTGGTCGATCTGAAGAGGCGGGTGATTTATTTCCGGCGCTTGACCTGTAAACTCGCGAGCTTTGGCTCTGTGCTGTTGCAGGCGCGCAGTATCGCATAAGTAGGCGCACAGTTCGCCTGCTCTTTATCTAATAGGCGCAAACTCTTTCAATGAATCTGCTCAAATCGTTGGCCGCCGTCAGCTCTATCACGATGATCTCCAGGGTTCTGGGGTTTGTGCGTGACACCCTGCTGGCACGCATTTTTGGCGCCAGCATGGCCACGGATGCCTTCTTTATTGCCTTTAAATTGCCCAATCTGCTGCGGCGTATCTTCGCGGAGGGAGCATTTTCCCAAGCATTCGTGCCGATTCTGGCGGAATACAAGACCCAGCAAGGCGAGGAGGCTACCCGCACCTTTATTGCTTACGTCTCAGGCCTGCTGACCCTGGTTTTGATGCTGGTGACTATCCTCGGCATGCTCGCCGCACCTTGGGTGATCTGGGCCACGGCGCCCGGTTTCGCCAATACGCCGGAAAAGTTCGCGCTGACCACTGATCTGCTACGGGTTACCTTTCCTTATATATTGCTGATTTCCCTGTCATCCCTGGCTGGGGCGATCCTCAATACCTGGAACCGTTTCTCGGTGCCGGCGTTTGTGCCGACCCTGCTAAACGTCAGCATGATCATTTTCGCGCTGTTCCTCACCCCGTATTTCGATCCGCCGGTCATGGCGCTCGGCTGGGCTGTATTGGCCGGCGGCCTGGCACAATTGCTCTACCAACTGCCGCACCTGAAAAAGATCGGCATGCTCGTGCTGCCGCGCCTGAATCTTAAGGACACCGGCGTCTGGCGCGTGATGCGCAATATGCTGCCGGCGATCCTCGGCGTATCGGTCAGCCAGATTTCCCTGATTATCAACACGGCCTTTGCCTCGCTGCTGGTATCGGGCTCGGTATCGTGGATGTATTACGCCGACCGCCTGATGGAGCTGCCGTCCGGCGTGCTGGGCGTGGCCTTGGGCACAATCCTGCTGCCTACCCTGGCGCGCACGTATGCCAGCAAGGACCGGCAGGAGTACTCGCGCATCCTTGATTGGGGCCTGCGCCTGTGTTTTGTCCTGGTGTTGCCGTGTGCCCTGGCGCTGGGCATCCTGGCCGAGCCGCTGACGGTTTCACTGTTCCAATACGGCCAATTCGACGCCCATGACGCCTTGATGACGCAGCGCGCGCTGGTTGCCTACTCCGTCGGCCTGCTCGGCATCATCGTGATCAAAGTGCTGGCGCCTGGCTTTTATGCCCAGCAAAACATCCGTACCCCCGTGAAAATCGCGATCTTCACGCTGATCGTCACGCAACTGCTCAATCTGGTGTTTATCGGTCCATTGGCTCATGCCGGCCTGGCCCTTGCGATCAGCGCGGGTGCCTGCATCAATGCGGGCTTGCTGTTTTATCAACTGCGCAAACAGCAGATGTTCCAGCCGCAGCCGGGCTGGGGCATGTTTGCCCTCAAGCTGCTGGTGGCGGTGGCAATGATGTCGGCGGTGTTACTGGGCTTGATGCACTTTATGCCGGCGTGGGACCAAGGCCCTATGTTGGAACGCTTCATGCGTCTGGGCGTGTTGGTTGTCGCTGGCGTGGTGGTGTACTTCGGAATGTTGCTGCTGCAGGGTTTCCGCCTGCGGGATTTCAATCGCAAGTCGTTGAGCTAGAGAGTTTGCCGCGATAAAAGCGGTGTTTTATCGATTCGATCCATTTGCCCTGCGCTGTTGCCTGTCGTCTGAGGCTGGGTGTGGTTATAATCGACCACTTTATGAGCAAGAAGCGCGTTATGCAGCTGGTTCGAGGTCTCCACAACCTGCGCCCCCAGCATCGGGGCTGCGTCGCCACTATTGGCAACTTTGACGGTGTTCACCGTGGTCACCAGGCTATCCTGGCCCGGCTGCGCGAGCGTGCGGTCGAGTTGGGCGTGCCCAGCTGCGTGGTGATTTTTGAGCCACAGCCGCGGGAATACTTCACCCCGGAGACGGCGCCGGCCCGCCTGGCCCGCTTGCGGGACAAGTTGCAACTGCTGGCCGAAGAAGGCGTGGACCGCGTCCTCTGCCTGGCTTTCAACCAGCGCTTGCAAAGCCTCAGCGCCGCCGAGTTCGTCGACCGTATCCTGGTGGATGGCCTGGGCGTGCAGCATCTGGAGGTCGGCGACGACTTCCGTTTTGGTTGCGATCGGGTTGGGGATTTCGAATTCCTGCAGCACGCCGGCGTTACCCAGGGCTTTACCGTTGAAGCCGCGCAAACCGTCGAACTGGACGGCCTGCGTGTGAGCAGCACCCAGGTGCGTAATGCCCTGGCGGCTGCCGACTTCGCCCTGGCCGAGCGTCTGCTGGGTCGCCCGTTCCGCATTGCCGGGCGGGTACTGCACGGCCAGAAGCTGGCGCGCCAACTGGGCACGCCAACCGCCAACGTGCAACTCAAGCGTCGTCGTGTGCCGCTTACCGGGGTTTACCTGGTGAGCGTCGACATCGACGGCCAGCCGTGGCCGGGAGTCGCCAACATAGGCGTCAGGCCCACGGTTGCAGGTGATGGCAAGGCCCACCTGGAAGTTCACCTTTTGGATTTTGCCGGTGATTTATACGACCGGCGTTTGACGGTGGTTTTCCACCAGAAGCTGCGTGAAGAGCAGCGTTTCGCCTCCCTTGAGGCGTTGAAAACGGCGATCAATGCGGATGTCGCCGCCGCCCGTGCACTAGCCGCACCTAGCGCCCATCGCTAACCGAAGAGCCTTAAATGACCGACTATAAAGCCACGCTAAACCTTCCGGACACCGCCTTCCCAATGAAGGCCGGCCTGCCACAGCGCGAACCGCAGATCCTGCAGCGCTGGGACAGTATTGGCCTGTACGGAAAGTTGCGCGAGATTGGCAAGGATCGTCCGAAGTTCGTCCTGCACGACGGCCCTCCTTACGCCAACGGCACGATTCACATCGGTCATGCACTGAACAAAATTCTCAAGGACATGATCCTGCGTTCGAAAACCCTTTCGGGCTTCGACGCACCTTATGTTCCGGGTTGGGACTGCCACGGCCTGCCGATCGAACACAAGGTCGAAGTGACCTACGGCAAGAACCTGGGCGCCGATAAAACCCGCGAACTGTGCCGTGCCTACGCCGCCGAGCAGATCGAAGGGCAGAAGTCCGAGTTCATCCGCCTGGGTGTGTTGGGCGAGTGGGACAACCCGTACAAAACCATGAACTTCAAGAACGAGGCCGGTGAAATCCGCGCCTTGGCAGAAATCGTCAAGGGTGGTTTCGTTTTCAAGGGCCTCAAGCCCGTGAACTGGTGCTTTGACTGCGGTTCGGCATTGGCCGAAGCCGAAGTCGAGTACGAAGACAAAAAGTCCTCGACCATCGACGTGGCGTTCCCGATCGCCGACGACACCAAGCTGGCCCAGGCATTCGGCCTGGCAAGCCTGAGCAAACCAGCGGCCATCGTGATCTGGACCACCACCCCGTGGACCATCCCGGCCAACCAGGCGCTGAACGTGCACCCGGAGTTCACCTACGCGCTGGTAGACGTCGGTGATCGCCTGCTGGTGCTGGCCGAGGAAATGGTCGAGGCGTGCCTGGCGCGTTACGAGCTGCAAGGTTCGGTCATCGCCACCACCACCGGCTCCGCGCTTGAACTGATCAACTTCCGTCACCCGTTCTATGACCGTCTGTCGCCGGTGTACCTGGCTGACTATGTCGAGCTGGGCTCGGGCACTGGCGTGGTCCACTGCTCGCCCGCCTATGGCGTTGACGACTTTGTGATCTGCAAGAAGTACGGCCTGGTCAACGATGACATCATCAACCCGGTGCAAAGCAACGGCGTGTACGTGCCTTCGCTGGAGTTCTTCGGTGGTCAGTTCATCTTCAAGGCCGACCAGCCGATCATCGAAAAGCTGCGTGAAGTCGGCGCATTGATGCAAACCGACACCATCAAGCACAGCTACATGCACTGCTGGCGCCACAAAACTCCGCTGATCTACCGCGCCACCGCGCAGTGGTTCATCGGCATGGACAAAGAGCCAGCCAGCGGCGATACCCTGCGCAACCGCGCGATCAAGGCCATCGAAGACACCAAGTTCGTCCCGGCCTGGGGCCAGGCGCGCCTGCACTCGATGATCGCCAACCGTCCGGACTGGTGCATCTCCCGCCAGCGTAACTGGGGCGTGCCGATCCCGTTCTTCCTGAACAAGGAAAGCGGCGAGTTGCACCCGCGTACCGTCGAGCTGATGGAAGTCGTGGCCCAGCGCGTTGAACAGGAGGGCATCGAAGCCTGGTTCAAACTGGACGCCGCCGAACTGCTTGGCGACGAAGCGCCGCAGTACGACAAGATCAGCGACACCCTCGACGTGTGGTTCGACTCGGGCACCACCCACTGGCACGTGCTGCGTGGCTCGCACCCGATGGGCCACGAGACCGGCCCGCGTGCCGACCTGTACCTGGAAGGCTCGGACCAACACCGTGGCTGGTTCCACTCCTCGTTGCTGACCGGTTGCGCCATCGACGATCACGCCCCGTACCGCGAATTGCTGACCCACGGCTTCACCGTCGACGAGACGGGTCGCAAGATGTCCAAGTCGCTGAAAAACGTGATCGAGCCGAAAAAGATCAACGACACCCTGGGCGCCGACATCATGCGTCTGTGGGTGGCCTCGACCGATTACTCGGGCGAGATCGCCGTATCGGACCAGATCCTGGCCCGCAGCGCCGATGCCTATCGTCGCATCCGCAATACCGCGCGCTTCCTGCTGTCGAACCTGACCGGTTTCAACCCGGCCACCGACATCCTGCCGGCCGAGGACATGCTCGCCCTGGACCGTTGGGCCGTGGACCGCACCCTGTTGCTGCAGCGCGAGTTGCAGGAACACTACGGCGAATACCGCTTCTGGAACGTGTACTCGAAGATCCACAACTTCTGCGTGCAGGAACTGGGTGGTTTCTACCTCGACATCATCAAGGACCGCCAGTACACCACCGCCGCTAACAGCAAAGCACGCCGTTCGGCGCAGACTGCGCTGTACCACATCAGCGAAGCGCTGGTGCGCTGGATCGCGCCGATCCTTGCGTTCACCGCCGACGAACTGTGGGAATACCTGCCGGGCGAGCGCAACGAATCCGTGATGCTCAACACCTGGTACGAAGGCCTGACCGAACTGCCTGCCGACTTCGAACTGGGCCGCGAGTACTGGGAAGGCGTGATGGCCGTCAAAGTTGCGGTGAACAAGGAGCTGGAAGTTCAACGTGCGGCCAAGGCCGTCGGTGGCAACCTGCAAGCTGAAGTCACCCTGTTTGCCGAGGAAGGCCTGACCGCCGACCTGGCCAAACTGAGCAACGAGCTGCGCTTCGTGTTGATCACCTCCACGGCGAGCCTGGCGCCATTCGCCCAAGCACCGGCTGATGCCGTGGCTACCGAAGTGCCGGGCCTCAAGCTTAAAGTGATGAAGTCCGCCTTTGCCAAGTGCGCCCGTTGCTGGCACTGCCGTGAAGATGTGGGTGTGAACCCTGAGCATCCGGAAATCTGTGGTCGTTGCGTCGACAACATCTCCGGTGAAGGCGAGGTTCGCCACTATGCCTAACGCCAGTCGTTTCGGACGCCTGGGCTTGCTCGTGTTGAGTTTGCTGGTCCTGGTCATTGACCAGGTCAGCAAGGCTCACTTCGAGGGCTCCCTGGAAATGTTCCAGCAGATCGTGGTGATCCCCGATTACTTCAGCTGGACCCTGGCCTACAACACCGGCGCCGCGTTCAGCTTCCTCGCTGATGGCGGTGGCTGGCAGCGCTGGCTGTTTGCCGTTATCGCGCTGGTGGTCAGTGCGGTGCTGGTGGTGTGGCTCAAGCGCCTGGGTCGCGATGACACCTGGCTGGCCGTTGCCTTGGCCCTGGTGCTGGGTGGTGCGCTGGGTAACCTGTACGACCGCATTGCCCTTGGCCATGTGATCGACTTCATCCTGGTGCATTGGCAGAATCGTCATTACTTCCCGGCGTTCAACTTCGCCGACAGCGCCATCACCGTCGGCGCAATCATGTTGGCGCTGGATATGTTTAAAAGTAAGAAAACCGGAGAGACCGTCAATGACTGATCAGGTATTGGCTGAGCAACGCATCGGCCAGAACACGGAAGTCACTTTGCACTTTGCATTGCGCCTGGAGAATGGCGACACGGTCGACAGCACGTTCGACAAAGCCCCTGCGATCTTCAAGGTCGGTGACGGCAACCTGCTGCCGGGTTTTGAAGCGGCCCTGTTCGGTTTCAAGGCCGGCGACAAGCGCACCCTGCAGATTCTGCCGGAAAACGCCTTTGGCCAGCCCAACCCGCAAAATGTGCAGATCATCCCGCGTTCGCAGTTCCAGGACATGGACCTGTCGGAAGGTCTGCTGGTGATCTTCAACGACGCGGCGAATACCGAACTGCCTGGCGTGGTGAAAACCTTCGATGACGCGCAAGTGACGATCGACTTCAACCACCCGTTGGCCGGTAAAACCTTGACCTTTGACGTTGAAATCATCGACGTTAAAGCACTTTGATCAACGCCCCGGTCTAAAATGTGGGAGGGGGCTTGCCCCCGATGGCAGCGGCTCAGTCAAAGATGTATCAATTGACGCGCAGCCATCGGAGGCAAGCCCTCTCCCACTTTTGATCTCTATTGTCAGTTCAGTAGCATCAACTCTGACCCCAGCGCCAGACACGAGGCACAGCATGCAAATCAAACTCGCCAACCCCCGTGGCTTCTGCGCCGGCGTGGACCGTGCGATCGAAATCGTCAATCGCGCCCTGGAAGTCTTCGGTCCGCCGATCTACGTGCGTCATGAAGTCGTCCACAACAAGTTTGTGGTCGAAGACCTGCGCGCACGCGGCGCGATCTTTGTCGAAGAGCTAGACCAGGTGCCGGACGACGTGATCGTCATCTTCAGTGCCCACGGTGTTTCCCAGGCCGTGCGTACCGAAGCAGCAGGCCGTGGCCTCAAAGTGTTCGATGCCACCTGCCCTCTGGTCACCAAGGTGCACATCGAAGTCGCGCGCTACAGCCGCGACGGTCGGGAATGCATCCTGATCGGTCATGCCGGTCACCCGGAAGTCGAAGGCACCATGGGCCAATACGACGCCAGCAATGGCGGCGCCATCTACCTGGTGGAAGACGAGAAAGACGTCGCCAACCTGCAGGTGCACAACCCAGATCGTTTGGCCTTCGTCACCCAGACCACCTTGTCCATGGACGACACCAGCCGTGTGATCGATGCCCTGCGCACCCGTTTCCCGGCCATCGGCGGCCCGCGTAAGGATGACATCTGCTACGCCACCCAAAATCGCCAGGACGCGGTCAAGCAATTGGCTGACGAGTGCGATGTGGTTCTGGTGGTCGGCAGCCCCAACAGCTCCAACTCCAACCGTCTGCGTGAGCTGGCTGAGCGCATGGCTACCCCGGCGTACTTGATCGACGGAGCTGAAGACATGCAGCGCAGTTGGTTCGATGGCGTCCAGCGTATCGGCATCACAGCAGGTGCTTCTGCCCCTGAAGTACTGGTGCGCGGTGTTATCCAGCAACTGCACGCCTGGGGGGCTACCGGCGCTGATGAGTTGGCGGGACGTGAAGAGAACATCACTTTCTCCATGCCCAAGGAGCTGCGGGTTCGCTCACTGCTCTGAATACCAGGGTGCCGGAGGTACTCCGGCACAACGCCTGTTCGGCTTTATCGCTGCGCAGGCTGATGCGCCCACTGGGCGCCAGCACCACTTGGTGCACGCTTTGCGCCGAGTCCTTGGCGCATACGTGCACAGTACCGGCACGAAAACCTCCCCCTGAAAATACCGGTTCGCCCAACCCGCTGAACCGCACCTGGCTTTTGACCGGGCCATTTCCCACTATCGGCACACGACCGCTGTCCTGGCGCTCCAGCAGCACCGGGTTGTTGTTGTCCAGATGGCCGCGCCCGCTGATGTCCACTATCACCCGCCAACCTCGACTCCAGTCATCGTCCAGTGCGTGAATGACCACCGCGCGGTTACGCGTGATGGCTTCGGTGCGTGCGAAGCGGAGTCCGTTGGTCAGCGATTGCGCCGCGCTTTGTCGCTGCTGTGACTCCAGCAGCCCCGCGAAACCCGGCACTGCCAGATGCGCCAGGATGCCGCTCACGATCAGTCCGAGCAGCAGTTCGATCAGGGTAAAACCTCGTTGTCCCATTGGTCGTCCCTCCGTGGACGTGTGCAGAAAGCAGGTTGAGACATAGGTATAGCGCCCGGCGCGGAGTGCCGAATGATGGCCTTCATGTCCAAAGTATTTCCCTTTGTTCCATCGGCAGCGCGGGCGAAAAACCGACGCTAGTCTTGGGCCGCACCGCAGGATTTCCTGCTTTTTTTGCCCTTCGACACGGATGACGACGGTAATGCTTGCCTGCCTGAATACCTGTTTTCCCCACGCTGTAGCGCGACATCAAATCGGCATGACGTTGATTGAGGTGCTGGTAGCGGTGCTGATTCTCGCGGTCGGCCTGTTAGGCGCGGTGGTGCTCCAGCTCAATGCCCTCAAATACACCGACAGTTCGAGGATGACCAGTCAGGCCAGTTTCATTGCCTACGATATGCTCGACCGAATCCGCGCCAATTCCGGCGCCGACTACTCATCGCCAGGGAGGGTAAGGGCTCCGGCCAATACCGCGACTGCCAGTGCGCGTGACCTGGACCTGCATGATTTCGAGGCCAATATTCGCGGTTTTGCCGGGGAAAGTGCCAAAGGCTCTGTGGTGGTCAGTAGAAATGAGGTGACGGTCAGTATCAGTTGGGATGACCGATCGAGTTCGAACATCCCTGATGCGCGGGAAACCTTTACCCTGACCAGTCGCATCGACCCAGGGCCAGAGGTGGCGCAATGAGGCCTGTGGCGAGGGGTTTCAGCTTGATGGAGTTGCTGCTGGCCCTGGCAGTCGGTTTGGTGCTGGTGCTTGGGGGCAGCCAAGTGGTGATCGGTTCCCGAATGACCCACGCCAGCCAGCAGGCAGCCATGTTGCTGCAGGACGACGCTCGGTTTGCGCTGGGCAAGATGCTCCAGGACATCCGTCAGGCGGGCATGTTTGGCTGTATGGCTACTGCATTTATCGACAATGCCCCACCGGCCTTTGATCGGCCGGTTGGCTGGAGTGCCGGGGGCGGTTCAACGTCGCTGACGCTGTTGACTGCGGACGTGGGTGCTGGCGGTGGCAAACCTGACTGGACGGTGTTGTCCGACTGCACGGGTACGGCCTATGCATACGGCGGGACCTCACCTTCGCCAGTTCCCGGGCAGATTCGCTTTGCCATTCGCCAACTCACCTACACCTTCGAGGCCGGCCAGTTAAAGGTCAGCACGCCTGCTGCGCCGGCCAGGGCAGTGTTGGTGGATAACGTGGGGGCGTTCGATCTCAGTTTCGGTGTGGCGGCCAGGCCGACATCGGCGCAGGTAGTGCGCTACGACGCCATGCCGTCTGACGAGTCGTTGATCCGCAGCGTACGCATCCGCATGACGCTGCGAGACCCGACGGGCCGGGTGAAAGATCAAACCTATAGCGTCGTGGCGGCGCTGCGTAACCGTGTGGGGTAGGGCGGTCATGGTGCTGACTGACGGTATTTCTTCGCAGCAGAGGGGAATGGTGCTGCTGATAAGCCTGGTGTTTTTGCTGCTGTTGTCACTGATTGGCTTGTCGTCAATCCAAGGTGCGGTGGCCCAGCAAAAGATCAGCGGCAGCCTGTGGCAACGAAACCAGTCGCTTCAAAACGCCGAAAGCGGCTTGAGGCTGGGAGAGCAGGCGGTGCAGCGAGCGGGTGTCGGGTGGCCGCAGTGCTGGTCGATCGTTACCTGCGCGCCGCCGGACGAGGCGTTTTTGCTGGTGGCTGCAGGGACGAACCCTGTTTCGGCAGTGACCTGGGTTGCCGTCAGGGGAGGGCTCTACGGCATTCAAGCCTTGGGTCCTGGCGTAGGGCTGGCGCATCTGCCGCCTCATGCCTCGGCGGCGGTCTACCGGGTGACAGCAGTCGGGTTCAGCGGCCAGTCGCGCACGGTATTGGAGACTGTATATGCGCGGGTGGAGTTGGAAAGTGGCCCGCGGTTTCGGCGGGTGTCATGGCGACAGCTTCAATGAGGAACAGTGGAATGGGCATGGACTGCCGGGGCTTTACCCTGATCGAGTTACTTATCTGCGTAGCGATCATCGCGTTTCTGGCCGGGATCGCTTACCCCGGCTACACCCGTCATGTAAAAAAGGTCTATCGCGCGGAAATTGTCGCGCTACTGACCGAGCAAGCTCAGCACCTTGAGCGTTTTTATACGAGGAACGGCACTTTTATTGACGCCAGCGGCGTCAGCACCGGCAATGATCGCTATAGAATCACCGCTGCGTTGAACCCTCAGGATTTCTACCTGGTCGCTACGCCGGGCGTCGATTCGTTGATGGTGGGTGACCCTTGTGGTGACTTCAGCCTTAGCAGCACGGGTGTGCGGGCCAATCCGGGGGCAGCACCTGAGATGTCGCGCCAGACATGCTGGGGGCAATGATGGGGGTGCTGGATGATTGGGCGCCAGGTGCGCTTATTCCTATTTATCGGCTGGATCGAATGATGGCTAAGCAACAGCAAGTGGTGATTGTCGGCGGCGGAGTCATTGGCCTGCTGACCGCGTACAACCTGGCGAGCCGGGGGCAGGCGGTGGTCCTGTTGGAGCGGGCCGGTGTGGGGCAGGAGTCTTCATGGGCGGGCGGTGGCATTGTGTCTCCGCTGTATCCTTGGCGCTACAGCCCGTCGGTCACTGCATTGGCCCATTGGTCCCAGGATTTTTATCCGCAACTGGCTGAGCGCCTGTTTGCCGCCACCGGCATCGACCCTGAGGTTCATACCACCGGCTTGTACTGGCTGGACTTGGAAGATGAGGCCGAGGCGCTGGCGTGGGCGGTCCGTGAAGGTCGGCCTCTAGGCAAAGTGGATGTGTCGGCCGCCCATGATGCGGTTCCGGTGCTGGGTGGCGGGTATTCCAGCGCGATCTATATGGCTGACGTGGCCAATGTGCGCAACCCTCGCTTGGTCAAATCCCTCAAGGCTGCGTTGTTGGCACTGCCTGGCGTAACTGTTCACGAACAGTGTGAAGTCACTGGATTTGTCATGAAAGGCGACAATGTAGTGGGCGTAAACACGGCAGTGGGGGCGATTGTCGGGGAGCAAGTGGTACTGGCAGCAGGCGCGTGGAGCGGTGAGTTGCTCGGCACGCTGGGCTTGGTGCTGCCGGTGGAACCGGTCAAGGGGCAGATGATTTTGTACAAATGCGCCTCGGACTTCTTGTCGAGCATGGTCCTGGCCAAGGGCCGTTATGCCATCCCCCGGCGCGACGGGCATATTCTCATTGGCAGTACCCTGGAACACGAGGGCTTCGACAAGACCCCCACCGATACTGCGCTGGAAAGTCTCAAAGCCTCGGCTGTGGAGCTGATTCCCGCCCTGGCAGACGCCGAAGTAGTGGGGCATTGGGCCGGTTTGCGCCCAGGCTCACCGGAAGGTATTCCCTATATCGGCCAGGTTCCCGGCTTTAAAGGGCTGTGGCTCAATTGCGGGCATTACCGCAACGGCCTGGTACTGGCGCCGGCGTCCTGTCAGTTGTTTGCAGACTTGCTGCTGGGGCATGCGCCGATCATCGATCCTGCGCCTTACTTGCCTGAAGGTCGCATCAGCGCTGTATAGACTTCGGTCCCTGCTCCAGATGCGCCTGAGTGCAATACCACTCCTGGCGCAACCTTAGGGCGCGATCCTGTGGCAGGTGCACGCCGCAGTGGGCGCAACGCACCATCAACGCAGCGTCAGGTTCGTTGTTGCGTTGCTGCTTGGCGGCCGGGTTTTTGAATTTGCGCCAGAACCATACCGCGGCAGCAATAACGGCAATCCAGAACAGAAGACGAAGCATGATGGGCGGTTTCTCGATAAGGAATGCGCCAGTTTAGCCAAGGACGTGGCAGACGCACAGCGCAATAATACTGCCCATAAAAAAGGAGCCCCGAGGGGCTCCTTTTTTGCGTTGCATCGACAGATCAGTCGAACACACCGAAGGTCATGTAGCTGAACCACGAGCGGTCCTGGTTGTTGCCCAGAGCCTCTGGCTCTTCTTCTTCGATCACGTCGCCGTTCTCGTCGTGCGGCTTGAGCTCCGACGGAATGGCTTCCTTGGCGTCCTGGTATTGTTTGATCACGTCCTGATTGGCGCGGGTTTCGCCCGGCGGCAACGGAGGGCGCGACTCGATCAGGCCCAGGGTGTACTTGCTCAGCCACGAACGGTTGTCAGCTTCGGCAACCTGAGGCACGAACTGGCCGTCTTTCAGGCTAGGGTGATCCGGGTAGTTGAGCTTGAGGGTCTCCAGGCTGGTGTTGGCCAGGTCGTCCAGGTGCAGCCGCTGGTAAGCCTCGGTCATCACTGCCAGGCCGTCACCCACGGAAGGGGTTTCCTGGAAGTTCTCTACGACATAGCGGCCACGGTTGGCGGCAGCCACGTACGCCTGACGGGTCAGGTAGTAGTGAGCTACGTGGATTTCGTAGGACGCCAGCAGGTTGCGCAGGTAGATCATGCGCTGCTTGGCGTCCGGCGCGTAGCGGCTGTTCGGATAGCGGCTGGTCAACTGGGCGAACTCGTTGTAGGAGTCGCGGGCAGCACCTGGGTCACGCTTGGTCATGTCCAGCGGCAGGAAGCGCGCCAGCAGGCCAACGTCCTGGTCGAACGAGGTCAGGCCCTTGAGGTAGTAGGCGTAGTCCACGTTCGGGTGTTGCGGGTGCAAGCGGATGAAGCGCTCGGCGGCGGACTTGGCAGCTTCCGGCTCGGCGTTCTTGTAGTTGGCGTAGATCAGCTCAAGCTGAGCCTGGTCGGCGTAGCGCCCGAACGGATAACGCGACTCCAGTGCCTTCAGCTTCGCTGTGGCGCTGGTGTAGCTATTATTGTCCAAGTCTTTCTGTGCCAGTTGGTACAGCTCGACTTCGCTCAGGTTTTCGTCGACGACGTCCTTTGTTGACGAGCAAGCAGCAGTCATGGCGAGGATGGCGATCAGCAGCAGGTGTTTCACTTGCATGGCGGCTTGCGTCCCTATGACGGCCGCTGTCTTGGGCGGGGCCGTCCTGTTATGATGAGCGCCCCGTTGAAAGCCTCGGGGCAAAAGACGCCGTATTTAACCACAAGCGCGCAGCCGAAACCAAAGGCTGTGCCACGCCTAGTCTGAGCATGTCCGATAAAATTGAACTTCGCGCAGAGGTGCCGTCCGAATTGGGCGGCCAACGCCTCGATCAAGTCGCCGCACAATTATTCGCTGAGCACTCGCGCTCGCGCCTTTCCGCCTGGATCAAAGACGGCCGCCTGACTGTGGATGGAGCGGTTATCCGCCCGCGAGACATAGTTCATGGCGGTGCGATTCTTGAGCTGACTGCCGAGCAGGAAGCCCAGGGAGAATGGGTCGCCCAGGACATCGAGCTGGATATCGTCTATGAAGACGACGACATCCTGGTCATCAACAAACCCGCAGGCCTGGTGGTTCACCCGGCGGCCGGGCACGCTGATGGCACCTTGCTCAATGCCCTGTTGCACCATATCCCCGACATCATCAACGTGCCGCGCTGCGGGATCGTGCACCGTCTGGACAAGGACACCACCGGCCTGATGGTGGTCGCCAAGACCATTCAGGCGCAGACGCAGCTGGTTACGCAGTTGCAGAGCCGTAGCGTCAGCCGGATCTATGAGTGCATCGTGATCGGCGTGGTCGTCGCGGGTGGCAAGATCAACGCCCCCATCGGTCGCCACGGCCAGCAGCGCCAGCGCATGGCGGTAATGGAAGGCGGCAAGCAAGCCGTGAGCCACTACCGTGTGCTGGAGCGTTTCCGTTCCCACACTCACGTGCGGGTCAAGCTGGAAACCGGTCGTACTCACCAGATCCGCGTGCACATGGCCCACATCAACTTCCCGTTGGTCGGCGATCCTGCCTACGGTGGCCGCTTCCGCATTCCGCCTGCGGCCAGCCAGACCATGGTCGAATCGCTCAAGACGTTCCCGCGCCAGGCACTGCATGCACGTTTCCTGGAGCTGGATCATCCGACGAGCGGTAAGCGCATGAGTTGGGAATCGCCACTGCCGGACGATTTTGTCTGGTTGCTGTCGCTGCTCAAACAGGACCGCGAGGCGTTTGTCGGATGAGTGACTGGCTGATACCTGACTGGCCCGCGCCGGCTCGGGTAAAGGCTTGTGTCACCACCCGTGCGGGTGGCGTCAGCCTGGCGCCATTCGACAGCCTCAACCTGGGCGATCATGTCGAGGACAGCCTGGAGGCGGTCCTTGAAAACCGCCGTCGTCTCAGCGACGCCTTCGCTATTCAGCCGGCCTGGCTGCGCCAAGTCCATGGGGTGAGCGTGGTCGAGGCCGATCCTGGCCACACGGCTGAAGCTGATGGCAGTTGGACCAGCACCCCTGGCATCGCCTGTACCGCTATGACTGCCGATTGCCTGCCCGCGTTGTTCTGCAACCGTGCCGGGACTCGCGTCGCAGCGGCCCATGCCGGTTGGCGTGGGTTGGCGGCCGGTGTGTTGGAGGCTGCTTTCGAAAGCCTGGAGACTGAACCTGCCGACGTATTGGTCTGGCTGGGTCCGGCAATCGGTCCGCAAGCCTTTGAAGTCGGCCCGGAAGTGCGTGAAGCGTTCATGCAGCAACTGCCGATCACGGCCGAAGCTTTTGTGCCGAGCCATAACCCTGGCAAGTTCATGGCCGACATCTATCAACTGGCCCGCCTGCGCCTTGCCGCGCGGGGTGTCACGGCTGTCTACGGTGGCGGTTTGTGCACGGTGACCGATCCGCGCTTCTTCTCTTACCGGCGCAGCCCGCGCACCGGTCGATTTGCCTCCCTTATCTGGCTCGAACGCTAGACTCTCCTGACTTACGTCAACTGTCCGTGGCTTGAATCTTCCAGAATCCACCCCATCTATAAGGGTATCTGGCAGGTTTCTTCATTCAGGAATGTTTTATAGCTCCGGCCTGCTCAAAAGGAAGGTGACTAATGCGTATTGATCGTTTAACCAGCAAATTACAGTTGGCCTTATCGGACTCCCAATCGTTGGCGGTAGGTCTCGACCACCCGGCCATCGAGCCTGCGCACTTGATGCAGGCACTCCTGGAGCAGCAAGGTGGTTCTATCAAGCCCTTGCTGATGCAGGTGGGCTTTGATGTCAGCAGCCTGCGCAAGGAATTGAGCAAGGAGCTCGATCAACTGCCAAAAATCCAAAACCCGACCGGCGACGTGAACATGTCGCAGGACTTGGCGCGCCTGCTCAACCAGGCCGACCGCCTGGCCCAGCAGAAGGGTGACCAGTTCATCTCCAGCGAACTGGTACTGCTCGCCGCCATGGACGAGAACAGCAAGCTCGGCAAATTGTTGTTGGGCCAGGGCGTGAGCAAGAAAGCCCTGGAGAACGCCATCAACAACCTGCGTGGCGGCGACGCAGTAAACGACCCTAACCACGAGGAGTCGCGCCAGGCCCTGGACAAGTACACCGTCGACCTGACCAAACGCGCCGAAGAAGGCAAGCTTGACCCGGTGATCGGCCGTGACGATGAAATTCGTCGCACTATCCAGGTCCTGCAGCGTCGCACCAAGAACAACCCGGTGTTGATCGGTGAGCCTGGCGTGGGTAAAACCGCGATTGCTGAAGGCCTGGCCCAACGCATCATCAATGGTGAAGTGCCGGACGGCCTTAAAGGCAAGCGCCTGTTGTCCCTGGATATGGGCGCGTTGATCGCCGGTGCCAAGTTCCGTGGCGAGTTCGAAGAACGCCTCAAATCCCTGCTCAATGAACTGTCGAAGCAGGACGGGCAGATCATTCTGTTCATCGACGAACTGCATACCATGGTCGGCGCCGGTAAAGGCGAGGGCTCCATGGACGCTGGCAACATGCTCAAGCCCGCCTTGGCGCGGGGCGAGTTGCATTGCGTCGGTGCAACGACGCTCAACGAGTACCGCCAATATATAGAGAAGGACGCGGCTCTTGAGCGGCGCTTCCAGAAAGTGCTGGTAGAAGAGCCTAGTGAAGAAGACACCATCGCGATCCTGCGTGGCCTGAAAGAGCGCTATGAGGTCCACCATAAGGTGGCGATTACTGATGGTGCGATCATTGCGGCGGCCAAATTGAGTCATCGCTATATCACCGACCGTCAGTTACCGGACAAGGCCATCGATTTGATCGACGAAGCGGCCAGCCGCATTCGTATGGAAATCGATTCCAAACCGGAAGTGCTCGACCGCCTTGATCGGCGCCTGATTCAACTGAAAGTCGAATCCCAGGCCCTCAAGAAAGAAGAGGACGACGCGGCGAAGAAACGTCTGGAAAAACTCCAGGAAGAAATCGTGCGCCTGGAACGCGAGTACTCGGACCTTGAAGAAATCTGGACCTCGGAAAAAGCCGAGGTGCAGGGCTCTGCGCAGATCCAGCAAAAGATCGAGCAGTCCCGCCAGGAACTGGAAGCCGCTCGCCGCAAGGGCGACCTGAACCGCATGGCCGAGTTGCAGTACGGGGTCATCCCGGACCTGGAGCGCAGCCTGCAAATGGTCGACCAGCACGGCAAGTCTGAAAACCAGTTGCTGCGCAGCAAGGTGACCGAGGAAGAAATCGCCGAAGTCGTCTCCAAGTGGACCGGCATTCCGGTGTCGAAAATGCTCGAAGGCGAGCGCGACAAGCTGTTGAAGATGGAGCATCTGTTGCACCAGCGCGTGATCGGCCAGGAAGAGGCGGTTGTGGCAGTGTCCAACGCGGTACGACGTTCGCGCGCCGGGTTGTCCGACCCGAATCGTCCGAGCGGCTCGTTCATGTTCCTCGGCCCGACCGGCGTGGGTAAAACCGAGCTGTGCAAGGCGCTGGCCGAATTCCTCTTTGATACTGAAGAGGCCATGGTGCGGATCGATATGTCCGAGTTCATGGAGAAACACTCGGTGGCCCGTCTGATCGGCGCACCACCAGGCTATGTGGGCTACGAGGAGGGCGGTTACCTGACCGAAGCCGTGCGACGCAAGCCTTACTCGGTGATCCTGCTGGATGAGGTCGAGAAGGCGCATCCGGATGTGTTCAACATCCTGCTGCAAGTGCTGGAAGATGGTCGGTTGACGGACAGCCACGGGCGTACGGTGGACTTTCGCAACACGGTAATCGTGATGACCTCCAACCTGGGCTCGTCGCAGATCCAGGAGCTGGTAGGGGACCGTGAGGCTCAGCGCGCTGCTGTCATGGACGCGTTGACCTCGCACTTCCGCCCGGAATTCATCAACCGGGTCGACGAAGTGGTGATCTTCGAGCCCTTGGCGCGGGATCAGATTGCGGGCATTACCGAGATCCAGTTGGGGCGCCTGCGCAGTCGTCTGGCTGAGCGCGAACTGTCGCTGCAGCTGAGCCGCGAGGCGTTGGATAAGCTCATCGCGGTTGGTTACGACCCGGTGTATGGCGCACGGCCTTTGAAGCGTGCGATTCAGCGCTGGATCGAGAACCCGCTGGCGCAGTTGATCCTTTCGGGCAGTTTTATGCCGGGTACCAGCGTCGAAGCCACTGTGGAAAACGACGAAATCGTCTTCCACTGAGCCTGAACAGCAGGCAAATAAGAGAAGGCCCCGCATCGCGGGGCCTTTTTTTTCGTTAGGGCGTTGAACTGTAAGGAAAAGGCTTGTAAAGTGCGCCCCGCAGCAACGTCAGCCCACGGGTTTCTTCTCCCCAAGAAGAAATCAGAAAGAAGCGCAAATCATTGTCTTAAAAGCAATTTAAAGGGTTGACAGGGGTTTTTAAGATTGTAGAATAGCGCGCCTCAGAGACGCTAACGTAGCGATACGGACAGGGTCGAAGAGGAAGGTTACAGAGCAGTAAAAGTTGTACTTTGAAATATGTAGTTCCGTGATAGCTCAGTCGGTAGAGCAAATGACTGTTAATCATTGGGTCCCAGGTTCGAGTCCTGGTCACGGAGCCAATTTCAAACCGGGGTATAGCGCAGTCCGGTAGCGCGCCTGCTTTGGGAGCAGGATGTCGGGAGTTCGAATCCCCCTACCCCGACCATATTTGGGTCGTTAGCTCAGTTGGTAGAGCAGTTGGCTTTTAACCAATTGGTCGTAGGTTCGAATCCCACACGACCCACCATTTTTGAGACCAGTTAACGCTGGAATCGAATCTTAAGATCAGAGGCCAAAAGCGCTGATCGAAGAAGGCGACTGAAAGGTCGCCTTTTTTTTACCGGGGTATAGCGCAGTCCGGTAGCGCGCCTGCTTTGGGAGCAGGATGTCGGGAGTTCGAATCCCCCTACCCCGACCATATTAAAAATCCTCGTATCGAAAGATACGGGGATTTTTTTTGCGTGCGCAAAACTCAAGTGCCCTGAAAAGCTGATGTGGGAGGGAGCTTGCTCCCGATGCAGTGGTTCAGTTACCAAATACTTGGCTGACCCACCGCTATCGGGAGCAAGTCCCTCCCACATGGTTTTATGGTGTTAGTGAAGCTTCAGGCGCGGCTCAGTCCCGCGTCCAATCTTGCTGCCCAGCATCAACATCGCGGTGCGGAAGAAGCCATACAGCGCCATCTGGTGCATGCGATACAGCGACACATAGAACATCCGCGCCAGCCAACCCTCCAGCATCACGCTGCCGGTCAAGTTGCCCATCAGGTTACCCACAGCGGAAAAGCGCGACAGCGAGATCAGCGAGCCATAGTCGGTGTACTTGTACGACGGCAGCTCCTTGCCCTCGATGCGCAGCTTCAACGACTTGGCCAGCAACGACGCCTGCTGGTGAGCCGCCTGGGCCCGTGGCGGCACGTTGCGGTCGGTGCCCGGTTGCGGGCAGGCGGCGCAGTCGCCGAAGGCAAAGATATTTTCGTCGCGGGTGGTTTGCAGCGTCGGCAGTACTTGCAGCTGATTGATACGGTTGGTTTCCAGGCCATCAATGTCCTTGAGGAAGCCTGGTGCGCGAATCCCGGCAGCCCACACCTTAAGGCTGGCCGGAATCACCTGGCCGCTGCTGGTAATCAGTGCATCGGCGGTGACTTCGCTGACAGCCGAGTTGGTCAGCACGGTCACGCCGAGCTTCTCCAGGGTTTTATGCACGGGCCCGCCGATACGCTCCGGCAGGGCAGGCAGCACCCGTGGACCGGCTTCAATCAAGGTGATATGCATGTTTTCCGGCTTGATCCGGTCCAGCCCATAGGCTGCCAGTTCATGGGCGGCATTGTGCAGCTCGGCGGCCAGCTCGACGCCGGTGGCGCCAGCGCCGACGATGGCGACGCTGATCTGTTCAACGGCATCGGTCTGCCCGGCATGGGCGCGCAGGTAGTGGTTGAGCAGTTGCTGGTGAAAGCGCTCGGCCTGTTTGCGGGTATCGAGGAACAGGCAGTGCTGCGCTGCGCCTTCGGTGCCGAAATCGTTGGTGGTACTGCCGACCGCAATCACCAGGCTGTCATAGCCCAGCACGCGCGCAGGCACCAGTTCGCGGCCCTCTTCGTCGAGGGTGGCGGCCAGTTGGATTTTCTTCTGCTCACGGTCGAGCCCGCTCATACGCCCCAGTTGGAACTCGAAGTGGTTCCATTTGGCCTGGGCGACGTAATTGAGTTCGTCTTCCGAAGAGTTAAGCGAGCCGGCAGCCACTTCATGCAGCAGCGGCTTCCAGATATGGGTCAGGTTGGTGTCCACCAGCGTGACGCTGGCGGTGCCGCGCTTGCCCAGAGTCTTACCCAGGCGGGTAGCCAACTCCAGGCCGCCGGCGCCGCCGCCGACGATAATAATACGATGGGTCATGGGGATATCTCGCAAGGCTAAAAGAAATCGGAGCAGTTACCCCCGCGAGCGCCAGGCAGCTCATAGCGTCAGGTAACTCAAAAGGCGGCTCAGCAGACCGAGCCCGATCACCACTACCAGCACCACACCAAGGAGCAGCCACGGCCGGAAAGGCTTGCGCTCGACTCGGTTCTGGGAGAGTTGCAGGTACTCTTCGACATGCTGTTGGTCGTCGGGGTTCAGGCGGCTGGTCATAGAAGGCCTCGTCAGGTAGACGTTGCAAAAGGGCGCCACGTTACAGTCGGGGTGGGATCAGAGGCTGATGCCCACGTCGAACACTATGCTGCGCCCCAGGTTGTTGCGCAAGAAATCCGGCGCGTCCGGGTGAGCGAACAGCACCCGTGCAAACGTCGGCCCGACCAGAGACAGCGAGCGCCACCCCTGGCGCAGATACTCGGTGGGCGGTGGAAAGTGGCTGTTGAGGTCCAGCACTTCGCGCTTGAGGCTGGTGAAGGCGACGATATCCAGCTCGCCCAGATCCATCCCGCGCTCTTTATAGTTGTGCGCTTTTTTGCGCAGTGTGGGCCCCAGGCGCAGCAGGAATTCATGGGCGGGAATGCGTCGCGGCTTGGCTTCGCGCCGAACCAGTTGGCTGAGGGAAAAGGCACTGCGTCGGCGTAGCAATTCATCGCGCCATTCGTCGTTGAGTCGCCGCCCTTCATCCAGTACAAAAAACACCTCGAAACTGGCATCACGAAACAATACATCCGGCGGCTCTTGCCCTGCAGCGTGAAACTCTTCGGCGCGGTAGGGCACGTTCAAGCCTTGTAGCAGGCGCTGGCAGACCCAACGCTCACGCTCCCATTTGCGGGCATTGGACAGGAATGCGTTGGCTTGTTCGGCTGCTACGGTGAGCAGGCGCAAATAATCTGAGTCATCCATGCTTGCAGCTTAGCGTCCAAATGATGACTGCAGGAAGTCTCGCTGCAAAAGGGCGGTGTAGACTGACGACTCGACTTCAACTCCTGCAAAGAGGTGTGCGGTGAGCTTTTTTGCCTTGGTAGTTCACCCATGATCAGTGCCGCAGTGTTGGCGCCTGCAACCCTCGGCATCGGTTGGCTGCTGTACGCGCCGGTACTGCTGTGGGCCGCTGTGCGTTCGCCATGGGTTGAATTGTTCGCCGACCGGCGGCGCCAGCATCTGCTGTTCGGTACGGTGTTCGCGTTGTTCATGTTGTGGCTGGTGCGGCGCGATTTCGATACCGGTGTGTCTTACCACTTTATCGGCATGACCGCCGTGACCCTGCTGTTGGATTGGCCCCTGGCAATCGTAGGGGGCTTTGCCGCCCAGTTCGGTTTGATGCTGCTGGGGCGTCAGGATCTGGCAGCCCTTGGTATCAACGGCCTGCTGCTGATCGTGCTGCCGGTGCTGGTCACCGAAGGTTGCGCGGTGCTGGTCGAGCGTGCGCAACCGCGTAATCCTTTTGTGTATATCTTCTGTTCGGGTTTTTTTGCCGCCGCGCTGTCGGCCTTGTTCTGTCTTCTGCTGGGGCTGGGTTTACTGTGGTTTGACGGACGTTTTGCAATGCCCGAATGGCTGGAAGATTTTGTCGGCTACCTGTGGCTCATCATCTTCCCCGAGGCATTTATCAACGGCATGGTCGTCAGCGCTCTGGTGGTGTTCTGTCCAGAATGGCTGGAGACCTTCAACCGCACCCGCTACCTCTCTGCGCCCTGGAAGGATGACGAATCGCAGCGTTGATCCAGATCAAATCCAGTACGAGCAAGCAGGCCCATGCTCAGCCAAATTTTAGGTGAGTAAGGCGGGAGCACGGATCATGGGTGTGTATGAGTGGGCACGGCAGGAGTTGCGCAAAAGCCAGGATTCGGCGCAGGAAATCGGTTTTGACCCAGGCTTGACCCTGCGCGCCATGCTCAGTGCGGTGGTGCAGCAGAGCAAGGGCGTGCGCAGTTTTGAAGACCTGGCCGACGAGCTGCAATACCTTGCAGAGAACCTCGACGACCAGCAGGAATACGCCTTTATGCGGCCTTAATGGCGCGGCGACAGGTCTTCGGAAAACAGCTCGTCTTCGGCATCCGGGGCCACGGGAATCTTGTGCTCTTCAGCGGCCCAGGCGCCCAGGTCGATGAGTTTGCAGCGGTCCGAGCAGAACGGCCGGTTGAGGTTGTCGGTTTTCCATTCCACGGGTGCGCCGCAGGTTGGGCAGTCGACGGTCAAGGGTTGGCTCATGATCGGCCTCCACGCAAAGTAAGGTAAAAGTGGTGCAGTCGCTCGACCTCGCTGTGCAGCCAGGCGAGGTCCCGGTCATTGACCAGCACGTCATCGGCATGGTTCAGGCGGTCTTCACGGCTGGACTGAGCCTTGAGGATCGCCTGCACCTGTTGCTCGCTGATGCCGTCGCGCTGCAGGGTACGCTGAATCTGCAGCGATTGCGGCACGTCGATCACCAGGATGCGCTGGGTCATGCTGTATTGGCCGGATTCGATCAGCAGCGGCGACACCAGGATCGCGTAAGGCGAGCGCGCGCGCGCCAGGTGGCTGCGAATCTCCTCGCCGATCAGCGGGTGCAGCAAGCCTTCCAGCCATAGGCGCTCTTCGGGTACTTCAAAGATCAGCTTGCGCAACGCGGCGCGGTCCAACTGGCCGTCGTGCTGCAGCACGCCGCCGCCAAAGTGTTCGACGATGCGGGCCAGCGCCGGCCGGCCAGGCTCGACTACCCAGCGGGCGGCGTGGTCGGCGTCGACCAGGTCGATGCCCAGGTCGATAAAGTGCTGGGCCGCCGCGCTTTTACCGCTGCCGATGCCGCCGGTGAGGCCGAGAATCAAGGGTGTTGCAACAGAAGTGGTCATCTGAAACCGACAGACTGCAAATAGAAGTCGGTTATTTGACCACCCCAGAGCAATGCAATCCAGCCGGCAATTGCCAGATACGGACCAAATGGCATCGGTGCCGACGCCTGGGTCTTGCGTACGCGCATCAGGATCAGCCCGCTAAACACGCCTACCAGCGACGACATAAACAGCGTCATCGGCAAAATCTGCCAGCCACCCCAGGCGCCTAGCAAGGCCAGTAACTTGAAGTCACCGTGGCCCATGCCGTCCTTTCCAGTGACCAGCTTGAACAGCCAGAACACGCTCCACAGGCTCAGATAGCCGATCACCGCGCCCCAAAGGGCATCGGGCAATGTGGTCAATAATTCAAAACTGTTGACGATCAACCCCAGCCACAGCAACGGTAGCACCAGCACATCCGGGAGCAACTGGTGGTCTGCGTCGATCAAACTCATCGCCAGTAGCCCCCAGCTCAACAGCAGTACTGCTGCCGCTTGCCAGCCAAAGCCGAAATGCCAGGCGACCCAGGCCGAGATCAGCGCGCACGCAAGTTCGGTTAACGGGTAGCGGGCGCTGATGGCGCCGTGGCAATGAGCACAGCGTCCCCGGAGTATCAGGTAGCTGAACACGGGGATATTTTCCCAGGGCCGGATTGGGTGATCACAGTGCGGGCAGCAGGAATTTGGGCGCATCAGGTTGTAGGTCGGCCCTGCAGGCTCGGCAGGCAAACCGAGCACTTCATGGGCCTGGGCGCGCCATTCCCGTTCGAGCATTTTTGGCAGGCGCCACACCAGCACATTGAGAAAACTGCCGACGATCAGCCCCAGTACCGATGCTATCGCCACAAATGCCCAGGGGGACTCACTCAACAGCAGGTTCAAAATGCGCTCCCCAGTTGGAAGACCGGCAGGTACATGGCGATGACCAGTGCTGCGACGATGCCTCCCAGAACCACCATGATCAGCGGTTCCATCAGGCTGGTGAGGCTATCGACCTGGTTGTCCACGTCGGTCTCATAGTGGTTGGCGACTCTTTCCAGCATCTGTTCCAGCATGCCCGATTCTTCGCCGATTGCCGTCATCTGGATCGCCATGCCGGGAAACAGACCGCTGTTGGCCATGGATTGATTCAACTGCATGCCAGTGGATACATCGTGACGCATATGTTCGATTGCCTGTTTGAACGGAGCATTGCCCACGGCGCCGGCGACGGAGTCCAATGCCTGTACCAGTGGAACACCGGCGGCAAAGGTGGTGGAAAGCGTGCGGGCGTAGCGGGCCACGGCGGATTTTGTCAGCAGTTTGCCTGCCAGGGGCGCTTTCAACAAACCGGTGTCCAGCCAATAGCTGAAACCCGGCGATGACCGATAGGCCTTACGCAGCCCCATGGCTGCGAAGGCAATGCCCAAGACCAGCATCCACCAGGCTTGCTGCATGAATGCCGACAGGGCGATCACCTGCAAGGTAAACGCTGGCAGTTTGCCGCCGACCCCGGCGAACAGCGTCTGGAACTGCGGCACAACGTGGACCAGCAGTACGCCGGTGACCAGGCTGGCAACCACCAGCACCGCAATGGGGTATGTCATGGCCTTTTTGACCTTGGCCTTGAGTTGCTCATTCTTTTCGCGATGGATCGCCACACGCTCCAGCAGGGTCTCCAATGCGCCGGCCTGCTCGCCGGCGGCTACCAGGTTGCAGTACAGCTCATCGAAGTAGCGCGGCTGTTTGCGCAGTGCGTCGGCCAGGCTGGCGCCAGCTGCGACCTGCTGTTTCAGCGCCTGCACCAGCTCACGCACGGCGCGGTTGTCGAAGCCTTCGTTGATGATGTCGAAGGCTTGCAGCAGGGGGATTCCGGCGTTCAGTAACGTGGCCAGTTGGCGAGTGAGCAGGGTGATGTCAGCCGCCTTGGCCGACTGGGCCAGGCCTGGCAGCATCGGGGATTGCTTGCGCACCCGACCTGGGCTGATCCCTTGCAGGCGCAGTTGTGCCTTGACCAGGGCAGGGTTGTGCCCTTTGGTCTGCCCGGACACCCTGCGTCCTTTGCGGTTGATGCCTTCCCAAGCGTAGATCGTTGAAGGGTTGTTCATGTCGCGGTTCCGCATACAAGTCATCGAAGATTTATAGCGTAGTCAGGTGACGGATCCGGGCATGCCGATGGCGCCGGATAAAATGTCAGAATGTGCGTCTTGTGCGCGATTGACCGCTTGCGGGTGAGTACACTGGCGCCGCTGAAAAAAACGGGGTGCAGGACGCGCCTTGTCATGAGTTTTATTCTGGAGAGTGAATGTGATGAGTCAGAAAGGCTTTACCTTGATCGAGTTGTTGATCGTCGTGGCAATCATCGGCATTTTGGCCACCATCGGCCTGCCGATGTACACCACACACCAGGCCAAGGCCAAGTTCACTGCCGGCCTGGCTGAAATTACCGCGTTGAAGGCCGGTTATGAGGACACTATCAACCAGGGCACCGTACCCACCCTGGCGTTGATCGGTGGCACCAGCCCCACCGCCAACTGCAAAATCGATGTGGCAGGCGACGTTGCTACGGGCGCGGGCTCCATCAGTTGCGAAATACTCGACGCGCCAGCGCCGGTACTGGGCAAGACCATCAGCCTGACGCGCAGCGCCACCGGTTGGAAGTGCACTACAACCGCTGAAGAGAAATATGCCAGCAAGGGTTGCAGCGCTGGCGGTGCATAACTGCTGAACCATCCACAGGGACTAGAGGTGGCCGATGGCGTTATCCGTACGGCAGCGAGGCGGGGCTTTCCTGGTAGCAGTGGTGTGCTTGCTGACGATTGGGGTTTGCGCACCGTTCGGTGGGCATGATCTGCAGCGTGTAATGCAGATTGCCATTGGGCTCTGCGCGGTACTGTACGGGTTGTCGGTTTCCGCGCTTGAACCCTTGGTGGACAGGCACACGGCCTGGGGCCTGGCGCTGATTATTGCGCTGGGCCTGCTGTCTTCGGCACAGGCCCATCAGCCGCTCTGGGCATTCACCGAAGTGGCGTTGCTGGTCAGCTGCGCGGCAGTCGCCGTAGCGTTTGCCTTGCTCCGCCGGCACGGTGGGGGCGCGATGGATCGTGTGCTGATCCTGGTTGTGCTGCTGCTATGCCTGATCAAATCCATTCAATATCTGTACGCCGGCGCGCTGGTGCTGACCAGCGGAGCGCTGACGCTGGACCCAGACCTGTTGCTGTCCGGCTTTTCCAACAAGCGCTTCTACGGTCAATTCCAGACATTCACGCTGCCGTTACTGGCGCTTCCCCTGCTGATACCCCAAGTCTCCCGCGCTGTGCGAGGCGCAGTGTTCGCGTTGTTGTGCGTCTGGTGGCTGATCGCGATCAGCGGGGGGACGCGCGGCACATGGCTGGGGATGGGCGCGGCGGGTTTGCTGCTGGCACTGCTGGGGCCTTGGGGGCGACGCTGGCTCGGATGGCAGTTGGCCGCTGTTGTCGGCGGGCTGTTGCTGTACTGGCTGGCGTTTACAGTACTGGCCGATCACTTGGGAATCGTGCTCTCCAGTGGTGCTGGTGATCGCCTCACCACCTCGCTGTCGGGTCGCGGTCCGATCTGGTGGCAGTCGTGGCATATGCTCGTCGAACGTCCGTGGCTGGGGTTCGGGCCGATGCATTTTGCCGATATTGCCAACAAGATCGCCGCCCATCCACATCAGTCTGTCTTGCAATGGGCCAGCGAGTGGGGTGGGCCATCGACCTTGATCGTTGCTGCTTTGGCGTGGCGCGCTGGCTGGGCCACGTTTGGCGTATTGCGTGAGAGGGCTCTGTCCGCCGAGCGCGCTGACCTGATGCGCTTGTGCCTGTTTGCCGCGTTGGTCGGCGCGTTAGTGCAGTCCATGGTCGACGGTGTGACCGTGATGCCTAATTCCCAGGTCTGGCTGGCGTTGCTAATAGGCTGGCTGATGGCCCTGCATGTGTGGCGTGCCCCGGCAACGCCTGCACTGCCACTGGGCTGGGAGATATGGAAAGGACTGAGTGTGCTGGCCGTTGGTCTGTTGATCGTGATTGCACTGCGTGACGTGCCTCACATCGCGCAAGCCCAGCAGCAATACCTGGGCGCCGAGGGCGATCACCTGCAACCGCGCTTCTGGGCTCAAGGCGTCATTGCCCGCTAAGGGACGTAAGTTGCCGGACGCCCGATGCGGTGCTAGCTTTAGCCCACCGCCCGTGTAGCTCAGTTGGTAGAGCAGCGCACTCGTAACGCGAAGGTCGCAGGTTCGACTCCTGTCTCGGGCATAAAGGCACTACTGCTTGTTTTAGATGCAATGTTTCAAAGGCAATGTTTTCAGATGATCCCAGAATGGTTCTGAAGGCCAGGCGAGTCGGCATTCGTGCCCGCTCTTTTGTATCTGCGCAACCTTGATGACCCAGATGCATCCCCATTCCTCGATCTAAGAGAACGACATGACCACGACTGAAATGACCCAGGAAGTTCAGCATCAAGCAGCCCTTGATAAGTACCTTGAGGCAACGCCGCAGCTTAAAGAAGAGATCAAGGACCTGAGCGCCGATGATCAGCGTAACCAGATCCAGTGGGCATTCGAGGACGAGGCCGAGAGCCAGGGTCTCCAGCCTTGGGAGTTGTCCCTCAAGTACACCTCGACACCGAAAGAGTTCGAAGCCGCACGGCTGGCCTTGCACAAAGAGGCGGCCGAGGTGCTGGGTGTTGAGTGGGACGAGTATTGCGAAATGAATAATCTGGTGGTTTGAAAACAGCGGTACGTTTCAAGCTGCAAGTGGTCATACGGCCTCTTGCAGCTTGACGCTCATCGCTTTCAGCGCCTCATATGCTGAGTCGCATCGACAAATCCACCGCCTTCACATCCTTGGTCATCGCCCCGATGGAGATGTAATCCACGCCGGTTTCAGCGATGGGCAGCAGGGTGCTTTCATTGATCCCGCCGCTGGCTTCCAGCTTCGCCTTGCCGCCGTTCAGGCGTACGGCCTCACGCATATCCTCCAGGCTCAACTCATCAAGCATGATGATGTCGGCGCCCGCCGCCAGTGCTTCGCGCAGTTCTTCCAGGCTTTCCACTTCAATTTCCACCGGCTTGCCGGGTGCGATCTTGTGCGCGGCAGTAATGGATTGGGCGATACCGCCGCAGGCCGCGATATGGTTTTCCTTGATCAGGAATGCGTCATACAAACCGATGCGGTGGTTGTGGCAGCCGCCGCAGGTCACGGCGTATTTCTGCGCCAGGCGCAGGCCGGGTAGGGTTTTGCGGGTGTCCAGCAGCTTGACCTGGGTGCTGGCAACAAAATCTGCGAGGAACCGCGCGCGCGTGGCGACGCCGGACAGCAACTGCAGAAAGTTCAGGGCAGAGCGTTCGCCGCTGAGCAGCGAGCGCGCCGGGCCTTCGAGGTGGAACAGGGCTTGGTTGGGGCTGACCCGTTCGCCGTCGGCCACTTGCCAGTGTACGGCGACCCGTGGGTCCAGTTGGCGGAACACGGCGTCCACCCAGGCCGTACCGGCAATGACCGCGCTGTCGCGGGTAATGATGGTGGCCGTGGCCAAGCGTTCGGTCGGGATCAACTGCGCGGTAATGTCGCCGCTGCCGATGTCCTCCAGCAGTGCACGGCGCACGTTGGCTTCGATTTCGGCGGTGAGGTCGGCAAGACGGAGATTCGGCATAACAGGCTCCACAAACAAAGTGCCCCGATTATAGGGGCAGCGTGCACTCGAACCCAGACTCACCGCTGATTTACCGCGCAATCTCAGAGTTTGCTGGCGCAACGGGGCTCATTTGCAAGATAATCTCGCGCCTTGCAATTGGCGTCATAGCTTTGACGTCCTGGTGATTACCGGTTTCGACAGCGCCTCATGGGCCTGTACCCGATCTTTCCCAACCAATACCGCCGTTTCAGGAGGCCAGGATGCACAATGACGGAAAGGTGGTGCCAATCAACAGGGCACACGCCACGCCATCGCCGCTCGCGCGCCTGCCGGTGGTATTGCTGCAGGTTCGCGACAAGGCCGCGCAGCAGTTGCAGCACGGGCTGCAGGAGCTGTTCGATAACGCCGACGACACGTTGTTCGAGATGGCAGACAAGGCCCGCAGCAACGTGGACCATCATATTTTCTTTGAAGCCATGCGCGACTTGCGCCTCAAACGCAAGAATTTCGAGCGTGTGTTCATGGAACGGCTGTTCGAAGCCTTTGGCGGCCTGGGCCAGGCGGGACGCGGCGAGCTGCAGATGGTGCCGGTGGTGTCCTATGACGCGGCGCCAGGTTCATCCAAGGATGAGCTGGAAAAAGCCGTTGCACTTGAGACCATGCTCGGCCGCGTGCATCACCGTGACGGGCTGGCGCTGGGGCAACTGACCGCGCGCTTGAGTGCCTTGCTGGGCAATCACCTGGATGACCGTGAAAACCCCTTGGGCCCGGCGCTGCTGTGCGAGTTTTTCCTGCGTGCGGGGCGCAGTCTGGGTGTGGAGATTCGCGTCAAGCTGATCATGCTCAAGCTGTTTGAGAAGTACGTACTCAGCGACGCGGACCAACTGTACGGAGAAGCCAACCAGTTGCTGGTCGCCACCGGCGTGTTGCCGGACCTCAAGGCCGCGCCGTCCCGCCGCCCCGGCGAGCGCGCCACCCGTGATTACCCGCGTGAGGCGGCACTGCCCAGCGCCGAGCAACCCGTCGACGAAAATGGCCAGCAAGCCTTCACTGCCTTGCAGGCGCTGTTGACCGCCGTGCGCGGTAGCGTGTCGCCTACCCTTGAGGCCAGCGCCGAACCCCAGCCCATCGCCACCCGCGACCTGTTGCGGCTGCTGTCGCATTTGCAACAGTACGTACCGGAGCCGCAGGTCGAGGATGATTTCGACCTGCGTAACCAGCTTGAGCAATTGCTCACGCGGGTCAGCGTCAAGAGTGGCAAATCGCGGGTTGTGGAGGAAGCGGACGAGGACGTGATCAACCTGATCGCCCTGCTGTTCGAATTTATCCTCAATGACCGCACCGTGCCGGACGCCTTCAAGGCCTTGATCGGCCGCCTGCAGATCCCTCTGTTGAAAGTGGCTGTGCTGGACAAGAGTTTTTTCAGTCCCTCCGGCCACCCGGCGCGGCGCCTGTTGAATGAAATCGCAGCGTCCGCCATGGGCTGGAGCCCGGTCGATGACTACGCGCACGACAGCCTGTACCTGCGCATTGAGCAGGTGGTTCAGCGTTTGCTCAATGAGTTTGCCGAGGACCCGGCGATTTTTTCCCAATTGCTGACCGAGTTCACCGCGTTCACCGCCGATGAGCGTCGGCGCCGCGAGTTGCTCGAACAGCACACCCGCGACGCTGAAGAAGGGCGCGTACGAACTGAAGCGGCGCGTGCACGGGTGGCCGAGGTGCTCAACCGACGGCTGTTGGGCAAGGTGTTACCGCGAGCGGTGGTGCAGTTTCTGCAACAAGCCTGGAGCCAGGTGCTGTTGCTGGCCAGCCTCAAGCACGGCGAGCAGTCGGTGCAGTGGCAGGCAGCGCTGCGCACCATGGATGAGTTGATCTGGAGTGTGAGCCTGCCGCAAGACACCGACGCCGCAGGCCACTTACTGGTGCAGTTGCCGGGCTTGCTCAAGGCCCTGCGCGACGGGTTGACCAGCGCGGCCTTCGACCCCTTCAGCACCCGAGATTTTTTTGTTCGCTTGCAGGCCCTGCATGTCCAGCCGCCCGAAGGTGTCGATGGCTTGATCGAAGTGCGCGAGCCTTTTGTGCTCAGTGCAACGCCGCCCGATTCAGCCCAGGAGCTGCCGGCGGATGATCCGGACCTGCTCAAGGTGTACCAGCTGCGTATCGGTGGCTGGGTCGTGTTCCAGCCAGATCAGGGCAGTGCCCTGCGATGCAAGTTGATGGCGATCATGGCGCCGGCCAATACCTATGTTTTCGTCGGCCGCACCGGGCTCAAAATCATGCACAAAAGCGTCGGCCAACTTGCACTGGCGTTCAAGCGTGGCGCGCTGCACACCCTGGACGATGGTCCGCTGTTCGAACGGGCACTGGCGGCGGTGGTGGGCCAGTTGCGTCAACTCAATCGCGGCAAGTGATCGCAACCGCGGGGTCGAACGCGGCATACTGGTCACACTTAGTCACGTTCAAGGATCCTGTATGCAGTTGGACCCCGTCAGCGGTTGGTGCCAGGGCATTCGCCATTGCCCGTCCCCCAACTTCAACGAGCGCCCCGCAGGCGAAATCTCACTGTTGGTGGTGCATAACATCAGCCTGCCACCGGCGCAGTTCGCCACGGGCAAGGTGCAGGAATTTTTCCAGAATCGCCTGGATGTCACGGAACATCCCTACTTTGAAGGGATTGCCGACCTACGGGTGTCTGCGCATTTTCTGATTGAGCGCGACGGTGCGGTGACGCAGTTTGTGTCCTGCGTCGACCGGGCCTGGCACGCCGGGGTTTCATGTTTCGAGGGGCGTGAAACCTGTAACGACTTTTCTTTGGGGATAGAGCTGGAAGGCACGGATGACCTGCCGTTCACCGACGCCCAATATAGGTCGCTGATCGACCTGACACTTCAGTTGCGGACCGCCTACCCCGGTATTACACCGCAGCGTATCTGTGGTCACAGCGATATCGCCCCGGGGCGTAAGACCGATCCCGGCCCCGCTTTTGATTGGACGCGCTTTCGCAGCGCTCTGCAGGATGGAGGACACGCACGATGAGTTTTCTGGTGTTGGTGCTGGCGGTGTGGATCGAGAAGTTTTCGGCCATGCGCCAGCGATTGCAGCGTGATGGCGGCTGGTTGCGCGAATTGGCCAAGCTGGAATCGAGCCCGCGCCTGGGCAAACAACCTTGGCTGATTCTGGCCCTGCTGGTGCTGCTGCCAGTGGCGTTGCTGGCGTTGTTGCTGCTGGTGCTGGAACCGGTGGCCTATGGTTTGTTGGCGTTGCCGGTGCACCTGCTGGTGGTGATCTACAGCCTGGGCCGTGGTGACCTGTTGGCCGGGCTTGGGCCGTTTCGCGATGCGTGGCGCCGGGGCGATCTGCAAGCCGCCGAACATGTGGCTGAACGCGATCTGAAAATCGGCGCCGACAGCGGTGAGCAACTGCTGGAACGCGTCCAGGGCCATCTGTTATGGCAGGCCTACCAGAGTTTTTTCGCAGTGATTTTCTGGTACTTCCTGTTGGGCCCGGTCGCCGCACTGGCCTACCGGCTGTTGGCCCTGGCCAGTGAATACAGCCAGAACCCACTGGTGGCCGAGCGCGCTGGGCAGTTACGTCACGCATTTGACTGGTTGCCGGTGCGTCTGCTGGCGGCCAGCTTTGCCTTGGTGGGCAACTTCGTTGCGGTCAGCCGTGTGATGCTTCACGAGTTGCTGAACTGGGACATCAGCGCCGCGCAACTGGTGGAGAAAGTCGGCCTGGTCGCCGCCGAAATCCCACCGCCGGTGGTCGGTGCAGACGGCATCAACAGCCTGGATCGCTTGTGGGAGCTGCTGCTGCGTGCGGCGGTGCTGTGGTATGCCGGGTTCGCCATCTGGACCGTGCTGCCTTGACCCCCCGGACAGGAGCGAGTCCTTCGCTCCTGTCGTTAACCTTAAGTTACAAAACTCCCTTTCAAATTGAGCTATACAGACAGAACGCCAAATAGTGGCTTTCTGCCGCCGCCCTGCGCCTCAATAAAAATAAAAGTAAAGGGAGTTCACCTGTGAAGAGCTTGCTCTATCCCGCCATCGCGCTGATGAATCGCCTGAGCTTCGGCATGAAGTTCAGCCTGATCAGCGTGTTGTTCCTGCTGCCGATGCTGGCGACCAACTATTACCTGGTGCGTGATTCCTGGCGCGAATTCCAGGGCACCCGCGTCGAACTGCAAAGCCTCGATCTGCTTGGTAGTAGCCTGGCCTTGCGCCGTGATCTGGAAACCCTGAATAACCAAGTGCAGATCAACGCAACCCTTGGTCAGTCCGCTAAGGCCGCAGACCTTGAGGCCAGGATTGGCAGCTTGGAGCAGAGCGTGCTCGCCCGTCTGCAGGGCCTCAACCCGATGGCCACCGAGCCTGAGCAAATCGCCGTGTTTGAAGGCAAGCGCGACGAGTTGATCGCGGCCTTCAAGACCCAGCAACAGGAAACCTCGTTGCTTAGCAAAAGTGCGCTGATCGGCAAGTTGCTCAACAAGGCACAGATACTCAGCCAGATCATCGCCAGCCAATCCGGCTTGAGCCGCGACTCTCAGAGCGATTTACGCCAACTCAGCGAACTGATCACCAGTGTCACGCCCCAAGTCACCCAAGTCTTGGGAGAAGGTCGGGCGATGGGCGCTTATTCCCTGGGCCAGGGCTTCCTCAATTCCTCCTCCAGCACGCGTTTTGACGAGCTGCTGCAACAGCTGGAAAAACTCCAAGCCGAATACGGCTTGAAATTGCACGATGCCCTCGGCTCCAGCACCGCCGCCCACGCCGCCCTGGAGGGGCTGGCGAAGGCCAGTAACGCCAGCCTCAAGCAAGGCAGCGAGCTGTTTGAAGAGCAAGTGGTGATGGCTGAAACACTCGACGCACCCTGGCAGGCTTTCTACGACAGCGTCAGCCAATTGATGGCCCAGACCTATCAGCTCGATGACGCCACCCTGATGTTCCTCGGGCAGCAACTGGAGCAGCGCCTGGCACAGAACCGTACGCACATGGTGGTACTGGTCTCGGCGCTGACGGCGGTGTTTCTGCTGATCTTCTACCTGTACGCCGGCTTCTACGCCTCGACGCGCACCACCCTGCGCCGCCTGGGGGCGATGATGGACAAGGTGGCGGCCGGCGACATGACCGTCACGTTTGTCGCCCAGAGCCGTGACGAGTTGGGCGATCTCGGCCAGGTGTTCAACGGCACTGTGGCGAAAATCCATGACTTGATCGAACGCGTCGGGCACACCGTCAGCCAGGTCGAACTCCAGGCCGGCCAAGTGGAAACGGTGTCGGCCCGCAGCAATGAGGCGGTCTCTGGCCAGCGCATGCAAATCGAACAGGTCGCCACGGCCATGAACCAGATGTCGGCCACCGCCCAGGAAGTGGCGCGCAGTGCGGCGGCAGCGGTCAGCAGTGCCCACAGCGTCAACGACGAAACCGTCAATGGCCGTGGCCTGGTGCAATCCCAGCAGGGCAGTATTGCGCGGCTGGCTTCGGAGATCGATGCGTCGGTGCGGGTGATCAACCAATTGGCCAGCGACAGCCAGGCCATCAGCAGTGTGTTGGAAGTGATCAAAAGCATCGCCGAGCAAACCAACCTGCTGGCGCTCAACGCGGCGATTGAGGCCGCCCGGGCCGGTGAGCAGGGGCGTGGTTTTGCGGTGGTGGCCGATGAGGTACGCACCCTGGCCCGGCGGACCCAGCATTCCACTGAAGAAATCGAACAAATGATCAGCCGTCTGCACGCCGGTGTCGGCGCAGCCGTGAAGGCCATGGGTACCAGCCATGAAATGGCCAGCGGCACCGTGGGCGAATCGGAAAAGGTCCAGCAGGCGCTGGAAAATATCCTCGGTGCCGTCGGCATGATCGTCGACCAGAACCAGCAGATTGCTGCCGCTGTGGAGCAGCAGACCGCCGTCGCCCACGATATCGACCAGAACATCGTCGAAATCAACCGGGCCGGCGAACATGCGGCCCAAGGCGCACATCAGACCGAGGCGGCGAGCCGGCAGCTTTCAGTGCAGGTGATCGAGCTGAAGCAATTGATCGGCGCGTTTCGTGTGTAGGGCGGCGGGGTAGGATTAGTCTCTTGTGGATGTAGTGCCTGTCTGGATTTCCCTGGGTGCCTTTTTTGCTCGCGGGAATGAGTGAGAATTTATTTCACTCATTCATGATTCAGGGGAGGCATGACGATGACCACTGCCGTCGGCATCAAAGGGCACTGCGCCCATTGCGATATCACGTTTGAACTCAAGCCTTGGCAGCTCAACGCCATCGCTATCGAAGAGCCCTTCGACTGCCCTTACTGTCAGCGGGTGTTGGAGCTGAACTGCCCCCGGCAATTGCGCCACTTCAAGGCGCTGGACCACTGGTCGCTGGTCCGCCCGAGCATGGCGGTGTTGACCAGCATGGTACTGATCGTGGCGTTGGTGACGGAATGGGTGGGGCTGATCAGCGTGATCGGGCAGCTCAACGTGTCACTGGTGGTGCTGTTGGTGCACTTTCTGGTGTTGCGCTACGCCCGGCATCGGCAACGCATGACCTTGAATCTGCAAGCGGTGACACCTGTGCTACCAATTGAACAGCTCGCACGCATTGCGTGTGCTCGCCTCGGCCAGCAATAGCGGGCTGGTGCCCATGCGCTCGGCCAGGGCGGTGCAGATCGCCGGCAGGTGCTCAGGGCTGTTGCGCTGGCCGGGGTACATGGCCGGTGCCATGTCGGGGGCGTCGGTTTCCAGTACCACCGCATCCAGCGGCAGTTGCGTGAGCACCTTGTGCATGCGCAGCGCCTGGGGCCACGTGGCGGCGCCGCCCAGGCCAAGTTTGAAGCCCAGCTTGATGTACTCGCGGGCTTCTTCCCTGCTGCCGGCAAACGCGTGGATGATGCCGCCCCGTGGCAGGCGGATACGCTTGAGGGTCGCGATCACGGCGGCGTGGCTGCGGCGTACGTGCAGCAGGGCCGGCAGCTGGAAGTCCACGGCCAGTTTGAGCTGCGCTTCGAACAGGCTTTGCTGGCGTTCGCGGTCCAGGTGTTCGAGGAAGTAATCCAGGCCGATCTCGCCCACCGCGCACAGTTGACGATGGCCGTGCAGGCGGCTCAGCCAGTCGCCCAGTTCCGTGAGGTCGGCGGGGCGATGGTCATCCAGGTACACCGGGTGCAGGCCGAAGGCCGCGAACAAACCTTCATCTGTCTGTACCAGATCCCACAAGCGCTGCCAATTCTGCTGATAGACCCCCAACACCACCATGCGCCGTACCCCGAGTGAGCGGCTGTGGGCGAGGACTTGCGCGCGATCGCTGTCGAAGTCCGCAAAGTCCAGGTGGGTGTGGGTGTCGATCAGCTCCACGTTCAGGCCTCGTGGATTCGCTGTTTGAAGGTCCGGCCGATGGCGTGCACGCCCGGCTGGTACTGTTCTTCTTCAATCGCGGCCAGGGCCAGGCGCAAGGCGGTGTCGGCAATCAGTTGATGTTGCTGGGCCATGGCGTTGACCGGCAGCGGCAGGAAATCCAGCAGTTGCGTGTCACCAAAGGTGCCCAGGCGTAGCGGGCGCGACTTGAGCGGGAAGTCATGCAGCGCGTCAAACACACCCTGCAACAGCACGTAGGACGTGGTCACCAGTGCGTCAGGCAAATGCCCCAGTTGTTGCAGAAGTTGCTCCATCAACTGTCGGCCGCAATCACGGCTGAAGGATTCGCCGTGTTCGACGATCACTTCACCCGTGAAGCCTTGCAGCGCTTCACGGAAACCGGCGGCACGCTCCTGGCTGATGCTCAACTCGGGCCGTGCGCCGATCAGCACGATCTGCTTGGGCAGCGGCTGCAACAGGCTGCTGGTCAGTTGCTGGCACGCCTGGCGGTCGTCGCTGACCACGGAGCAGAACTGCTCGGGCTCCATCACCCGGTCGATGGCGATCACCGGCAAGCCCTTGGCTTGCAGCTCGCGGTAACTGTCATCGCTGGCGGGCAGGCAACTGGCCACGAACAACGCATCGCAACGTCGTGCACGGAACAGTTGCAGCAATTGGCGCTCGCTGTCCGCCTCATCGTCGGAACTGGCAATCAGCAACTGATAACCGCGCGCACGGGCGCCCTGTTCCAATAGCTTGGCGATTCGTGCGTAACTGGGGTTTTCCAGGTCGGGCAGGATAAAGCCCAAGGTGCGCGTGTGCCGACTGCGTAGCCCGGCGGCCTGTGGGTTGGGGGTAAAGCCATGGGCTTGGACCACTGCACGCACCCGCTCGACGGTGGCGCTGCTGATGCGTTGCTGTTCGGCCTTGCCATTGATGACATAGCTGGCGGTGGTCACGGACACACCGGCCAGACGTGCGATATCACTGAGTTTCAAACCGGGATTTCCTTGTTTTTTGGAGCTTGCCCCGACATTTTTTCCAATCGTAACCGATTCCTGGGTACGACCCATGTCCTGGCTCAAGTGCCGAGTGGTCCTTCAAGGATGCACAATTAACGCGTAATCTGCCTTAAATTCTAGATTAAACGTTTCAGCCAGCGTATTTTTACGACGTTCGCTACTGAGTGGCTACTGCCAATTGACCGCTCAGTCAGTAAATTCTGAACACATTTACACTGAATTATTCAAAACAATACCTAGTGCACCCCTTGCACTAACTAGGAGAACGGCATGCTTGAGCTCACCGTAGAGCAGATATCCATGGGCCAAGTGGCTGTGGATAAGTCTGCTGCCTTGCACCTGCTCGCTGACAAACTGGTGGTCGATGGCCTGGTCGCCGAAGGGTATCTCAGCGGCTTGCAAGCCCGTGAAGCCCAAGGCTCGACCTTTCTCGGCCAGGGTATTGCCATCCCCCACGGCACTCCCGAAACCCGCGACCAGGTATTTTCCACCGGCGTGCGCCTGTTGCAGTTCCCCGAAGGGGTGGACTGGGGCGACGGTCAGATCGTGTACCTGGCCATCGGCATTGCCGCCAAATCCGATGAACACCTGCGCCTGCTGCAACTGCTCACCCGCGCCCTCGGTGAAACCGACCTGGGCCAGGCACTGCGCCGTGCCGGCAGCGCCGAAGCGTTGCTCAAAGTGCTGCAAGGCGCGCCGCAGGAGCTGGCGCTGGATGCACAGATGATCAGCCTGGGCGTGTCCGCCGATGACTTTGAAGAGCTGGTCTGGCGAGGCGCACGCCTGCTGCGCCAGGCCGATTGTGTGAGCAATGGTTTCGCCGCTGTATTGCAGCAGGTCGACGCGCTCCCGCTGGGCGATGGCCTGTGGTGGTTGCACAGCGAACAGACGGTCAAGCGTCCCGGCCTGGCGTTTGTCACGCCGGATAAACCCATGCGCTACCTCGGCCAGCCGCTTAACGGCCTGTTCTGCCTGGCCAGCCTGGGCGAAGCCCATCAGGCGTTGCTTGAGCGCCTGTGCGCCTTATTGATCGAAGGCCGCGGCCAGGAATTGGGCCGTGCCACCAGCAGCCGTGCGGTACTCGAAGTGCTGGGCGGTGAACTGCCGCCGGATTGGCCGAGCGCACGTATTACCCTGGCCAACGCCCACGGGCTGCATGCGCGACCGGCGAAGATCCTCGCGCAACTGGCAAAGAGTTTTGAAGGCGACATCCGTGTGCGCATCGTCGACGGTCCTGTGGGCGCGGTGTCGGTCAAGAGCCTGAGCAAGTTGCTGAGCCTGGGCGCCCGTCGCGGTCAAGTGCTGGAGTTTGTTGCCGAGCCGAGCATTGCCGGTGATGCGCTGCCCGCGCTGTTGGCGGCGGTGCAAGAGGGCCTGGGAGAAGAGGTCGAGCCGCTGCCGACCGCGAGCGCCCAGCCTGCCATCGTTGAGGCCGAGCCCGCGCTCAGCGCACCGCTGGCCGGCAGCCAGGTCCAGGCCATCGCCGCCGCGCCGGGCATTGCCATTGGCCCTGCGCATGTGCAGATCCAGCAAGTCTTCGATTACCCGTTGCGCGGTGAATCCTCGGCCATTGAGCGCCAGCGCCTGCAAGAGGCACTCGGTGAAGTACGCCGCGATATCCAGGGCCTTATCGAGCGCAGCCAAGCCAAGGCGATTCGCGAGATTTTCATCACCCACCAGGAAATGCTCGACGACCCGGAACTGACCGACGAAGTCGACACCCGCCTCAAGCAAGGCGAAAGCGCCGAAGCCGCGTGGATGAGCGTGATCGAAGCCGCCGCCAGGCAGCAGGAGTCTTTGCAGGATGCTCTGCTCGCCGAGCGCGCCGCCGACCTGCGAGACATTGGTCGGCGGGTGCTGGCCCAACTGTGCGGCGTCGAAACCGCCCAGGAGCCAAGCGAGCCCTACATTCTGGTGATGGATGAAGTCGGCCCGTCCGATGTTGCCCGCCTGGACCCGGCCCGCGTCGCCGGCATCCTCACCGCCCGTGGTGGCGCCACGGCCCACAGCGCTATCGTCGCCCGTGCCCTGGGCATCCCCGCGTTGGTCGGTGCCGGTCCGGCCGTGTTGCTGCTGGCCTCCGGCACGCCATTGTTGCTCGATGGCCAGCGCGGTCGCCTGCATGTGGACGCCGACGCCGCCACCTTGCAACGCGCCACCGTCGAGCGCGACACCCGCGAACAGCGCCTGCAAGCCGCTTCGGCCCAGCGCCATGAACCGGCGGTCACCCGTGACGGCCACGCCGTGGAAGTGTTTGCCAACATCGGCGAGAGCGCGGGGGTCGCCAAAGCGGTCGAGCAGGGCGCCGAAGGCATTGGCCTGCTGCGTACCGAGCTGATTTTCATGGCCCACCCGCAAGCGCCGGACGAAGCCACCCAGGAAGCCGAATACCGCCGCGTCCTCGACGGCCTCGACGGGCGCCCGCTGGTGGTGCGCACCCTCGACGTGGGCGGCGACAAACCGTTGCCTTACTGGCCGATTGCCGAGGAAGAAAACCCTTTCCTCGGTGTGCGCGGCATTCGCCTCACCCTGCAACGCCCGCAGATCATGGAAGCGCAATTGCGCGCCCTGTTGCGCTCGGCGGATAACCGTCCGCTGCGCATCATGTTTCCCATGGTCGGCAGTGTGGATGAATGGCGCGCCGCCCGTGACATGACCGAGCGCCTGCGCCTGGAAATCCCGGTGGCCGACCTGCAACTGGGCATCATGATCGAAGTGCCGTCGGCTGCGCTGTTGGCGCCGGTGCTGGCCAAGGAAGTCGACTTCTTCAGCGTCGGCACCAACGACCTGACCCAGTACACCCTGGCCATCGACCGTGGCCACCCGACCTTGTCGGCCCAGGCCGATGGCCTGCACCCGGCAGTGTTGCAACTGATCGACATCACCGTGCGTGCGGCCCACGCCCATGGCAAATGGGTCGGCGTGTGCGGCGAACTGGCGGCAGACCCGCTGGCGGTGCCGGTGCTGATCGGGCTGGGTGTGGATGAGTTGAGCGTGTCGGCCCGCAGCATTCCCGAAGTGAAGGCGCGGGTGCGTGAATTCAGTCTGAGCGAGGCCCAGGGCCTGGCGCAAAAGGCACTGGCGGTGGGGTCTCCCGCCGAAGTGCGTGCCCTAGTGGAGGCCGTGTAAATGGCAAGAATTCTAAGCCTGACGCTCAACCCGGCGTTGGACCTTACGGTGCGCCTGGCGCGCCTGGAACCGGGTGAAGTCAATCGCAGCGACGCCATGCTCGCCCATGCCGCCGGCAAGGGCGTGAATGTGGCGCAGGTGTTGGCGGATCTTGGGCATCAGGTGACCGTTGGCGGATTCCTGGGGGAGGGCAATCCTCAGGCATTTGAGGCGCTGATCGTGCGCCGTGGTTTTGCCGACGCGTTTATCCGCGTGCCTGGCGAAACCCGCAGCAATATCAAGATTGCCGAGCAGGACGGCCGGGTCACCGACATCAACGCGCCGGGGCCGTGGGTCAGTGAACAGGCGCAACAGGCGCTCCTCAATCAACTCGCGCAGATCGCCCCCGGGCATGACGCGGTGGTGGTCGCTGGCAGCTTGCCCCGTGGCGTCAGCCCGCAGTGGTTGCAGGATTTGTTGGTGCAACTGAAGAAGCTCGGTTTGAAAGTCGCCCTGGACACCAGCGGCGAAGCGTTGCGTGCCGGATTGCAGGCGGGCCCGTGGTTGGTCAAACCCAACACCGAAGAGCTGGCCGACGCCCTGGCGAATGCCACGGATGCCGTCAGCCAACTGCATCAACAGGGTGTGGAACATGTGGTGGTCTCCGACGGCGCCGCGGGCGTGAGTTGGTACAGCTCGGGCGTGACACTGCATGCGACGCCGCCCAAGGTCACCGTGGCCAGCACCGTCGGCGCCGGCGATTCGCTGCTGGCCGGCATGCTCCACGGTCTGCTCAGCGGCGAAGCGCCCGAGCAGACCTTGCGCCGTGCCACTGCAATTGCCGCGATGGCGGTGACGCAAATCGGTTTTGGCATCAGCGATGACGCGCAGTTGGCGCACCTCGAAAGCGGCGTTGTTGTGCGCCCGCTGACAGAACAATAAGAGGGTTTGTGATGAAGTTAGCCATTGTTACTGCCTGCCCGAACGGCATGGTCACCAGTGTGCTGTGCGCCCGCTTGCTGGACGCCGCCGCGCAACGCCAAGGTTGGAGCACCAGCGTCGAAGTCGTCGACGTGCAGCATCCGGAACGCGCACTGTCCCAAGCGACAATCGACGCCGCCGAATGGGTGTTGCTGGTCAGCAGCACCCCGGTGGATATGCAACGCTTTGTCGGCAAGCGCGTGTTCCAGAGCACCCCGGCCCAAGCGCTGGCGGATGTCGAAGCGGTGTTGCGCCGTGGCGCTGAAGAGGCCGAGGTGCAGATCGCCAGCCAAGCGCCAGCGGTGTCGAAACAGGCCCCGCGTATCGTCGCGGTGACCGCGTGCCCCACGGGCGTGGCCCACACCTTCATGGCCGCCGAAGCCTTGCAGCAGACGGCCAAGCGCCTGGGTTATGACTTGCAGGTCGAGACTCAAGGTTCAGTTGGCGCACGTACGCCATTGAGCCCGGAGGCCATCGCCAACGCCGACGTGGTGTTGCTCGCGGCAGACATTGAAGTCGCCACCGAGCGCTTCGCCGGCAAGAAGATCTACCGTTGCGGCACCGGCATTGCCCTCAAGCAATCCGAAGCGACCCTCAACAAGGCCTTGGCCGAAGGCGCCGTCGAAAGCACAGGCACCGCGACGGTGGCCAAGAAAGAAAAAACCGGCGTCTACAAACACCTGCTCACCGGCGTGTCGTTCATGTTGCCGATGGTGGTGGCGGGCGGGTTGTTGATTGCTTTGTCGTTTGCCTTCGGCATTCACGCGTTCGAACAGGAAGGCACCTTGGCGGCCGCGCTTAAAACCGTCGGCAACAGCGCCTTTATGTTGATGGTGCCGCTGCTGGCAGGTTACATCGCGTACTCGATTGCCGACCGCCCCGGCATTGCGCCGGGCATGATCGGCGGCCTGTTGGCCGGCACCTTGGGGGCGGGTTTTATCGGCGGCATCCTGGCCGGTTTCCTGGCGGGCTACTGCGTCAAACTGATCACCCGTGCCGTGCAATTGCCGCAAAGCATGGAGGCGCTCAAGCCGATCCTGATCATCCCGTTGCTGGCCAGCCTGATTACCGGCCTGGCGATGATCTACCTGGTCGGCCCGCCTGTCGCGCGCATGCTGACCAGCCTGACCGACTTCCTCAGCACCATGGGCACCACCAACGCGGTGCTGCTGGGCATCCTGCTGGGCGGCATGATGTGTGTGGATCTGGGCGGGCCGATCAACAAGGCGGCCTATGCGTTTTCGGTGGGTTTGCTGGCTGCGTCCAGCGGGGCGCCGATGGCGGCGACCATGGCCGCCGGCATGGTGCCGCCGATTGGCATGGGCATCGCAACGTTCCTGGCGCGGCGCAAATTTGCCCAGACCGAGCGCGAAGCCGGCAAGGCTGCGATGATCCTCGGCCTGTGCTTTATCTCTGAAGGCGCGATCCCGTTCGCGGCCAAAGACCCACTGCGGGTGATCCCGGCCGCTATCGCCGGTGGCGCGTTGACGGGCGCCCTGTCCATGTACTTCGGCTGCAAACTCGCCGCGCCCCATGGCGGGCTGTTCGTGCTGGTGATTCCGGGTGCGATCAACCACGCGCTGTTGTACCTGTTGGCCATCGTCGCCGGTAGCCTGTTGACCGGTCTGGTATATGCCGTGATCAAGCGTCCCGAAACCGTGGAGCTGGCTGTCGCACCGGTGTCATAAGCGCGTGCTTAAGTGGCCCTTTTGATACTCAAGAGGGCACCTGCATGAGCCATTTCGATCTGGGCCGTCGCCGTGTGATGCAAGTCGTCGGCGCCGGCCTTTTGCTGCCGGGCCTGGCGCCGGCGGTGATTGCTTCGGTCAAGGACCGGCCGCAACTCACCGACGGCGTGCAGTCCGGCGACCTGCTCGGCGATCGCGCCATGATCTGGAGCCGCAGCGACCGCCCGGCGCGGATGGTGGTGGAGTGGGACACCCGCAGCGTGTTCAGCAACCCACGCCGATTCGTCTCGCCTTTGGCCGACAACCGTAGCGACTTCACCGCCCGCGTCGAACTCACCGGGCTGCCCGCCGACCAGGCGGTTTTCTACCGTGTGCACTTCGAAGACGCCCAGACCGGCATCGCCAGTGAGCCGTGGTTCGGCCACCTGCGCAGCGTGCCGCAGCAGCGTCGTGACATTCGCTTTGTGTGGAGCGGCGACACCGTCGGCCAAGGCTTCGGCATCAACCCGGACATCGGCGGCATGCGCATCTACGAGGCCATGCGCCTGCGCCTGCCGGACTTTTTTATCCACAGCGGCGACACCATCTACGCTGACGGCCCGGTGCCGGCGCAACTGGCGACTGAAGGCGGGCGCATCTGGCGCAATATCATCACCGAAGCCAAGAGCAAAGTCGCCGAAACCCTCGATGAGTATCGCGGCAATTACCGCTACAACCTGCTGGACGAAAACGTGCGCCGCTTCAATGCCGAAGTGCCGCAGATCTGGCAGTGGGACGACCACGAGGTGGTGAACAACTGGTCGCCCAGCAAGCAGCTCGATGAGCGTTACCAGACCAAGGACATCAACACGCTGGTGGGTCGTGCGCGCCAGGCCTGGCTCGAATATTCACCGATGCGCCGCCAAAGCGCAGACGGCGGCGGGCGGATTTATCGCAAGCTCAGCTACGGCCCGCTGCTGGATGTGTTTGTGCTGGATATGCGCAGCTATCGCAGCGGCAACGATGACAATCTGGGCGGCGCCAAGCCCTTCCTCGGCCGTGAGCAACTGGACTGGCTCAAGCGCGAACTCAAGGCCTCGAAGGCGCAATGGAAAGTGATCGCCGCCGACATGCCGATTGGCCTGGGTGTGCCCGACGGTGAAGTCAGCCCCGGCGTGCCGCGCTGGGAAGCGATCGCCAATGGCGACCCCGGCCCGGCGCAAGGGCGCGAGCTGGAAATCGCCGAACTGTTGGCATTCCTGCGTGCGCAGAAGGTGCGTAACCACGTATGGCTGACGGCGGATGTGCACTACTGCGCAGCGCATCACTACCACCCGGATCGGGCGGCGTTCCAGGATTTTGAGCCGTTCTGGGAGTTCGTTGCCGGGCCGCTGAATGCGGGGAGTTTCGGGCCTAATCCGCTGGATAAAACCTTTGGGCCAGAGGTGGTCTTCGAGAAGGCGCCGCCGGCGCAGAACACCTCGCCGTTTGCCGGGTTTCAGTTTTTTGGCGAGGTGAATATCGATGGGCAAACGGCAGAGTTGACGGTGATATTGCGCGACCTGGATGGCGTCTCGGTGTTCGAGCAAAAACTACAACCTGTCTAATCATTTGGCATGCGGTCCAAATGTGTGGGGGGGCTTGCCCCCGATAGCGGTGGGGCAGTCACAGATGTATTAGCTGACACCCCCTCATCGGGGCATAGGTATTGAATGTATGGCAACTGGGCTGTTGTGGTGAGCGGGCTTGCCCCGCGCTGGGCTGCGAAGCAGCCCCAATAAGGTCACCGCAGAGTGCCAGAATCAATCGAGGTGGACGTTTTGGGGCCGCTTCGCAGCCCAGCGCGGGACAAGCCCGCTCACCACAAAAGCCCGCTCACCACAGAGTTATGTATAAGCCTTTGAGAGTTGTGTTGAGACCCATGCTCATCGGGGGCAAGCCCTCTCTCACATAGGTCGCCTCAGTAGACATCCCGGCGATAGCGGCCTTGTTCGATCAAGCGCTCCACCGCCTCGCTGCCCAGCACGTCGTGCAGCGCCTGATCCACTCCCGCCGCCATCCCCTGCAAGCTCCCACACACATAAATCGCCGCGCCGTCTGCGAGCCATTTACGCAGCACATCGGCCGATTCACGCAGGCGGTCCTGCACGTAGATCTTCTCTTCCTGATCCCGCGAAAATGCCAGGTCCAGCAAGGCCAGATCACCGCTGGCGAGCCAACCTTGCAGCTCGTCCTGGCACAGGTAGTCGTGGGCGATATTGCGTTCGCCGAACAACAGCCAATTGCGCTGCTGGCCATCGGCAATCCGCGCTTTGAGCAAGCTGCGCAGGCCCGCGAGGCCGGTGCCGTTGCCCAGCAGGATCAATGGCACAGGCGCTTGCGGCAGGTGGAAGGCGCTGTTGCGACGCAGCCGCAGGCTGATGCCTGCGCCCAAGGCCGCGTGTTCGGTGAGCCAACCCGAGCCCAGGCCCAGGCTGCCATCGGGGTGGCGTTCCTGGCGCACGATCAATTCCAGCACGCCGTCGCTGGCAACCGAGGCGATGGAGTATTCGCGCATGCCCAAGGGCGCCAGTGCGTCCACCAATGCCTGGGCATGCATGCCCACCAGATGGGCGCGGTTTTCCGGCAGTTGGCGAGTCGCCAGGGCTTGGTTGAGGGGCGTGGCCAAACCGTCGATCAACACGCCGTCGGTGCCGGTCAGGCCCAGGCCGCTCAGGAAGTGCTCGATGGCCCATGGGCAATTGCGGGGCAACACTTCCGCCAAGTCGCCGGCTTGCCAGGTGTGTGGCGAAGCCGGGGTGAGGCCGAGCAGGTAAACGTTCGAGCCCGCGCTGTTGCGGTTGAGCAGGTGGCGCTGGCTGAGCGTCCAGGTTTCGTACTGGGCGGTAGGCCATGCCGCGGCCGGTGCCTGACCGGTCAACTGCCCAAGCTGTTGTTGCCAATGCAGCAGCGCGGCCGTGTCGCCGCTGTCCACTTCCACCGGAGCAAACAGTGGGTTGCCGCCCTGGTTGGTCAGCCAGAAATGCAGGCGCCGGGCAAAGCCGCAGAAGTGTTCGTATTGACGATCGCCCAGGGCCAGCACCGAGTAATTCAGGCCTTTGAGGGACAGGTCCTGGCCGAGCACTGCGCGTTCAAAGCCACGGGCGCTGTCGGGGGCTTCGCCGTCGCCGAAAGTGCTGACCACAAACAGCGCATTTTCTGACTGGAGCAAATCGTCCTGGCTGACGCTACCCAAGGACTGCACCTTCACCGGCAGGCCGGCCGCCTGCAATTGCCCGGCGGTCTGCCAGGCCAGTTGCTCGGCAAAACCGCTCTGGCTGGCAAAGCCGATCAGCCAGGCCGGGGCATTGCTGTGGTTGGCGCCGAGGCTTTTACGGGCGTCGCGCACCTGGCGTTTTTTGCGGCGACGGTCCAGGTACAGCAACCAGCCAGTGATGAAGAACAGCGGCATCAGCAATGAGCTGACGGTGAGGATGATCCGCCCGGCGAGGCCGAAGTAACTGCCGGTGTGCAGCGCGTAGAGGCTGGTCAGTAGCTGCGCCTTGAAGCTTTTGCTCGCGTATTGATCATGGGATTTGACCTCGCCGGTGGCCGGGTCCAGGTTGATCTGGTTCAGGGCGCGGTCATGGGGTGAGTCTTTCAACAGGTAGTAGACGGTCGCCGGTTGCCCGGCGACGGCCGGCATGCGGATGTTGTAGGCGCTCAACCCCGGGCCTGCGTTGCTGTAGATGCTGCTCCAGATCGCGTCATAGTTGGCCACCAGCGCCGGGCCTGCCGGCGGCGGGCCGCGCTTGCGCATGCGTTCATTTTGCGGCGCGTCGGACAGCAGTTTGGTCAAGCCCTGACTGTACCAGTCGTATGACCAGGACAGCCCGGTCAGCGCCGCCAACAAGTAAGCCAGCAGGCACCAGGTGCCAAACACCGAGTGCAGGTCCCAGTTGAAACTGCGGCCCTTTTTGCGCCAGTCCAGGGTCAGCCACACACGCCAACTTGCCACCTGGCGCGGCCAGCGCAGGTACAAACCGGAGAGGCAGAAAAACACCAGGATCAGCGTGCACGCGCCGGTGATGTTGCGCCCGGTTTCGCCCATGGCGAGGAAGCGGTGCAGTTGCAGGATAAAGCCGAAAAAGTCCTGGCCGACCACATCGCCCATGTAATCGCCGGTGTAGGGATCGAAGTAGCGCAGTTGGCCGCGTCGCTCACCCGGCGGCGGGGTGAAGAACACACGTGCGGCATTGCCGCTTTCGTTTTCCACGAACAGCATGGCGACGGTCTTGCCTTCGGTGGCTTCGAGCTTGCGCACCAGTTCGGCGGGGGGCAGCACACCGGCTTCGCGTTTTTCGACGGTCAATACCGTGGGGTTGAGGGCCCGCAGTAGTTCATCCTGGAACGAGACCGCAGCCCCGGTGATCCCCATCAAGGCCAGCACCAGCCCGGCAGTGATGCCGAAGAACCAGTGCAACTGGAACAGGGTTTTCTTCAACACGTCTGACCGCCTCGTCTATCTGGGTATGTAGGGCACGGCGCGCATTATGCCGTGGCTTTTCGAGAAACATTCTGTTTTACACGCAAAAGCCCCACGCATCCGATGCGTGGGGCTTTGTGCTACGTGAAGCGGTGTCTAGAAGTGGAAGCTGGTGGACACCAGCGCCGTGCGCCCAGCCGCCTGGTTGGCGAAGTGCGTTGAGAACGCTTTGTCGTAGTAGGTCTTGTCCGTGAGGTTTTGCACGTTCAATTGCAGGTCGATGTTTTTGGTCAGCTTGTAGCTGGCCATGGCGTCGTAGCGGGTATAGGACGGCACGTAGACCGTGTTACCCACATCGCCGTAGACGTCATCGACGTAGAACGCGCCGCCGCCGATGGTCAGCTTGGGTGTGATGGCGTAGGTGGTCCACAGGCTGAAGCTGTTCTTCGGCGTGTTGGGCATCTGGTTGCCTTCGTTGGAACCTGCGCTGATGACACCGTTGCGCCCGTTACGGCCCGCTTTGACCAGCTCGCTGTCCAGGTAGCTGTAGCCCGCGAACACTTGCCACTGATCAGTGATTTTGCCGCTGGCGGACAACTCGATACCGTCTACTTGGGATTCACCGGCGTTCTGGTAGGTGAGGGCGTCCACCAGGATGCGCGTGTTTTTCTTCTCGGTACGGAACACTGCAGCGGTCAGCGAGAGGCGGTCGTGGAACAGATCCCACTTGGTGCCCAGTTCGTAGTTGACGGTTTCTTCCGGTTGCAGATCGCTGCTGGCCGCGCCAGCGGACAGCGGGTTGCCATCGGAGCCTTCGCCGACCAGGCCGCCGGCGGGGGTTGCCGAGGTGGCGTACGAGGCATAGACGCTGGCGTTTTCCACCGGCTTCCAGACCAGGCCGGCCTGCCAGTTGAAGAACTGACTGTCTTCCTTGATCTTGCTCCGCGCCTTCACGGTCGCGCTAGGGACGGCGTTGGTGTTGGCTTCGGTGTCAAAGGTGTCGTAGCGCAGGCCGACGTTCAGCAGCCATTTCGGGTCCAGTTCGATGGTGTCGAACACATAGGCGGCGCGGCTGGTGGCCTTGGTGTTGGTGCCGTTGTAGTTGCGCGCGATGCTGCCGTTCCAGGCGTCATCCGGGTTCGGGTTGCTCAGCGAGGTGCACTGGCCGCCTTGGCTGCCGCCGGCCACGGTGCAGCCGCCGGTGGGGTTGGCGTTCGGGCTGATGGTGTAGCTGCTCACGCGGGTTTCTTCACCCGTGAATTCCAGGCCGGTGGAGTAGCTGTGCTTGAAGCCCAGTGCCTGGAAACTGCCAAACAGATCGGTCTGGTTGGTGGTCGTCGTCGTTGTGGAGACGCGGCTGTTGGCGCGACGCCATACGGTGCCGAAACGGTTGACGTTGAGCTTGCTGTCATCCGGCTGGGTCAGGATGTAGTCCTGTCCGGTGCTGCCATGACGCAGGGTGTTTTTCAGCGTCATGCTGTCGTTCAGGTCGTGCTCGATGGATACGGTGCTGATATCGGCGCGGGTCTTGCGGAAATCCCGATCTTTAAGGCCGTAGAAGTTGTTGCTGTCGCCGCCGTCATTGGGTTTGTCGTGCCCGTGGGTGGTGGCGGTCGACGAGCTGTAGCCGTAGGGAATGCCCGAGTCCGGCAGGTCGTTGCTTTCCATGTGGTAGTAGCTGAGGTTGACGCGGGTCGGGGTGCCCAGGCCAAAGGTCAGCGATGGTGCCACGCCCCAACGGTCGTAATTGACGGCGTCACGGCCGGCCACGTTCTGCTCGTGGGTCATGAGGTTCAGGCGGAACGCGGCGCTGTCGTCGAGGAACTGGCGGTTCACGTCGAGCACGTAGCGACGGGTCTGGTCGGAACCGTAGGTGAAGCCGCCGTTGGTGAAGTCTCGGGCTTGCGGCGTCTTGCTCACCAAGTTGAGGCTGCCACCGGCCGAACCGCGACCGCCGAACGAGGAGTTCGGGCCTTTGCTGACTTCGATGGACTCGATGTCGAAAATCTCACGACTCTGGCCGCCAGTGTCGCGCACGCCGTCCAGGTAAGTGTCGCCCTGGGCGTCGAAACCCCGGATGAACGGTCGGTCGCCCTGGGGGTTGCCGCCTTCGCCGGCGCCGAAGGTAATCCCCGGTACGGTGCGCAGGGCATCCTGCAACGAGGTAGCGGCGGTGTCTTTGAGCACTTGTTGCGGCACGACGGTGACCGAGCGCGGCGTGTCCACCAGCGGCGCGGTGTATTTCTGCGAAGAGGCTTTTTCGACTTGGTAGGACGTGGCGTCCTGTTCTTCCCCAGTGATGCTGGTGGCACCCAGGGAGATGCTGTCGCGCTGGCCTTTCTGTTCGGTGTCTTCGGCCGCTTGCGCCAGATGGGCGACGGAGCTGGCACCGAGGGCCACGCCGATGGCCGAGGCCAGCAAACGCGGTGAACTGGCAGATGTTTTTATAATGGTGCGCGACATGACGTGTCCTTTCCCCAAGGATGTGAGGCCGCGGAATATAGGGTGAACAAGACTTCATATCAATTGCGATACATTGCTAATTGCACTGAATTTACATTCTTTACACTTTTTGCTTACGGTTTTTACGAACTCGTCCGTCACGGCGTTTTACAGGTCGGATAAGAATCAATACCATTAGCGCCTCCTTGCCTACAGGTATTGCCTCATGTTGCTGCACATTCCCGGCCTGTTCTCTCGCGAGGAAGTGCAGCGCATCCGCCAAGCCCTGGAAGACGCCGATTGGGCCGACGGCAAAATCACCGCCGGGCATCAATCCGCCAAAGCCAAACACAATCTGCAATTGCCCGAAGGCCACCCGTTGGCCAAGGAAATCGGTGCGGCGATGCTCGAACGCTTGTGGCAGAACCCGCTGTTTATGTCAGCGGCGTTACCCCACAAGGTGTTCCCGCCGTTGCTCAACTGCTATACCGCAGGCGGCAGTTTCGACTTCCATATCGACAACGCCGTGCGCCAGCCCAAAGGCAGCCACGAACGGGTGCGTACTGACCTGTCGTCCACCCTGTTCTTCAGCGATCCGGATGAGTACGACGGCGGCGAACTGGAGATCCAGGACACCTTTGGCGTGCAACGGGTCAAATTGCCCGCCGGCGACATGGTGCTGTACCCCGGCTCCAGCCTGCACAAAGTCAACGCCGTGACCCGTGGCGCGCGTTATGCCTCATTCTTCTGGACCCAAAGCCTGGTGCGCGAAGACAGCCAGCGCACGTTGCTGTTCGAGATGGACGGCGCGATCCGGCAACTGACCGCGGATGTACCCGACCACCCCGCGTTGATCCAGCTCACCGGCACTTACCACAACCTGTTGCGTCGCTGGGTCGAGGTCTGAGATGGGCTTTTTGTTACGCCGCCAGGAAGTGCTCAATGTCGAACAATTGCAGAACATGCTCGACGACGCGCCGGTGCGCGCCGCCCAAGCGATCCTGATCGCGGCCAAGGAGGGCGTGGTGGATGCCCAGGCCCTGCTCGGGCAAATCCTGCTGGAAGGGCGCGGCATTGCCCGCGATGAAGCGCTGGCGTTGCGCTGGTTCCGCATCGCGGCGCAGGGCGGTCATCTGATGGCGCGCAATATGGCCGGGCGTTGCCTGGAGCATGGCTGGGGCTGCCCGGCGGATGCGGCCGCGGCGGCGCAGCAATACCGTCTGGCCGCCGAGGCGGGGCTGGATTGGGGGCAATACAACTACGCAAACCTGCTGGCGACCGGTCGCGGTGTCGCTGAGGATCAGCCGCAAGCATTGTCCTTCTATCGTCGGGCGGCGGAGCAGGGCCACGCCAAGTCGATGAACCTGCTGGGGCGCTACCTGGAAGACGGTCAGTATTGCCCGAGGGACCCGCAGGCCGCTGTGGACTGGTATCGCCGCTCAGCCGAAGGCGGGGATTTCCGTGGGCAGTTCAGTTATGCGGCGGTGCTGGCGGATAGAGGCCAGGTCGAGACGGCGCTGGAGTGGCTGCACAAAGCGCTTGCCGGCGGCAATCTGAAGTTTTTGCGGGTGGCCCACAAGGCGCTGGCGGCGGCCAACGACCCGCCGATTCGCGCGATGGCCGAGGCCTACCGACAACGCGCCGCCAGCCTTCCGGAGGCATAAAAAAACCCATGACACGTCATGGGTTTTTCTTGCGGTTTGCAGCTTAAAACTTGCGGCTGCTGTTAAACATAAAACGACTTCAACGGCGGGAAGCCATTGAACTCAACCGCGCTGTAGCTGGTGGTGTAGGCACCGGTCGACAGCCAGTACAAACGGTCACCGATGGCCAGGTTCAGCGGCAGGCCGTACTTGTAGTTCTCGTACATGATGTCGGCGCTGTCGCAGGTTGGGCCGGCGATGACCACTTCTTCCATCTCGCCTTTCTTTTCGGTCCAGATCGGGAACTTGATGGCTTCGTCCATGGTTTCGATCAGGCCAGAGAATTTGCCCACATCCGTGTACACCCAACGCTCGACGGCGGTACGGGATTTACGTGCGACCAACACCACTTCACTGACCAGGATACCGGCGTTGGCGATCAACGAACGGCCCGGCTCCAGGATGATTTCCGGCAGGTCGTCGCCGAAGTCTTCCTTGAGGAAACGGATGATTTCTTCAGCGTAGGTTTCCAGGCTGTTGGTGCGGGTGATGTAGTTGGCCGGGAAGCCGCCACCCATGTTGATCAGCTTGAGGTGGATGTTGTCCTCTTCTTTCAGGCGTTCGAAGATCACTTTGACCTTGGCGATCGCCGCGTCCCACACGCTGATGTCGCGCTGCTGCGAACCCACGTGGAACGAGATGCCGTAAGGCACCAGGCCCAGGTCGCGCGCCAGGATCAGCAGGTCCATGGCCATGTCGGTCTGGCAGCCGAATTTGCGCGACAAAGGCCAGTCAGCCGTGGTCGAGCCTTCGGTGAGGATACGCACATACACTTTCGAACCCGGCGCAGCCTTGGCGATGTTGCGCAGGTCGGCTTCGGAGTCGGTTGAGAACAGACGCACGCCCTTCTCGTAGAAGTAGCGGATGTCCTTGGATTTCTTGATGGTGTTGCCGTAGCTGATACGGTCGGCGCTGACGCCACGGTCCATGACCTTGTCCAGCTCGTAGATCGACGCGATGTCGAAGCTTGAACCCTTGTCTTTCAACAGGTCGATGATCTCGACGGCTGGGTTGGCCTTGACGGCGTAATACACCTTGGCGAATTCGAAACCGGCGCGCAGGTCGTCGTAGGCCTGGCTGATCATCGCGGTGTCGATCACCACGAACGGGGTTTCTTGCTTGTCGGCGAACGCCTTCATTTTGTCAAAAGTGGCGCGCGCGAAATAATCTTCGACGTTGATCGACATGCTGGGGACTCCTAAGGGCAAACTGAAATTAGCAATGGGTGCAAATGAACGTCCTCCGTATCCCCACTTTGGTTCGCCTACTTCCCAAGGCATGTCGCCGAAAGCAAAAAGGCCATGGGAATAGACGCTTCCCTTGGCCTTGCTGTCTCGTCGTCAGTACTTGAGCCGGATGGATCGTTTCCAGCATGGACGTTCGGCGCGAACTTTAGGGCGTGAGGGGCTTGAGATCAACTAAAAATGTCGCGTTTTTGCACGCGTTCGTCGCACGATGGCGTGCAGCTACTTATGTAACCGACAGGTGTGACGGAATGATGTTCCCCGGATCGGGCAAATCGACGGTATTTACCTGACGCACCACGGAGCAAATGTGGGAGGGGGCTTGCCCCCGATAGCGGTGTGTCAGCCAATACTTCAGTGACTGACACACCGCCATCGGGGGCAAGCCCCCTCCCACATAAGATCAGGCCAGTGCCGTCTCGGCAGGCGAAACAATACTGGTCTTGCCCCCACGCGACTTGCCGGAGCTCAGGTATTCGGCAATCGACTCCTGCGTCACTTCCCCCAGGAACACCCGCTCCGCATCCATCACCGGCAGCCACGAGCGGTTGAATTCGTACATGCGCGACAACAGGATGCGCAAATGCTCGTCATACGCCGCCGTGGCGTTGAACTCGCGCAGGTATTGGCCGCACGTACCGGTCTGACGGTGCAGGTCGCGACGTCGTACATAACCCAGTGCCTTGTTCTCGGCACAGGTGACCACCACATAGCGACGGTCGGTTTCGTCCATCAGTTCCAGGGCATCGGCCACCGGGGTTTCCGGGCTCACCGACGGGGCGTTGTCTGCCGCGTCTTCGGCCTTCACCAGCAGCAGGCGCTTGAGGGTACTGTCCTGGCCCACGAAGTTGCTGACGAACTCGTCAGCCGGGTGCGCCAAAAGCGTGTCTGGATGGTCGATCTGCAGCAGCTTGCCGGCGCGGAAGATCGCGATTTTGTCACCCAGCTTGATGGCTTCGTCGATGTCGTGGCTGACCATGATCACGGTCTTGTTCAGCGCGCGCTGCATCTCGAAGAACTCGTTCTGGATCATCTCGCGGTTGATCGGGTCGACCGCGCCGAACGGCTCATCCATCAGCAGCAACGGCGCATCGGCCGCCAGTGCGCGGATCACGCCGATCCGCTGCTGCTGGCCACCGGACAACTCACGGGGGTAGCGATGCAGGTACTGCTTGGGTTCCAGCTTGATCATGCTCATCAACTCGCGGGCGCGGTCGTGGCATTTCTGTTTGTCCCAGCCCAGCAGCTTGGGCACGACCACGATGTTTTCCTCGATGGTCATGTTGGGGAACAGGCCGATCTGCTGGATCACGTAGCCGATGTTGCGACGCAGGGTCACTTCATCCAGGTCGGTGGTGTCTTCGCCGTTGATCAGGATCTTGCCCGAGGAGGGCTTGATCAGGCGGTTGATCATCTTCAGGGTGGTGCTTTTGCCGCAGCCCGACGGGCCGAGGAACACGCAAATCTCGCCTTCATTGACGGTCAGGCTGACATCGTTGACGGCAGTAATGGTCTTGCCGTTGCTTTGAAAGGTCTTGGACAGGTTTTGAAGTTCGATCATTTGAGCAATCCTTTTGGAGTCAGCGAGCGTTGCAGCCATTGCAGAAGCAGGTCGGCGAAGATGGCCAGGAGACTGACCAGCACGGCGCCAACAATCAGCATCGACATGTCGCTGCGGCTGATGGAAGCCAGAATAAGTACACCCAGGCCACCGGCACCGATGGTGGCGGCGATGGTCATCACACCAATGTTCATCACCACGGCGGTGCGCACACCGGCGAGGATCACCGGCACCGCAATCGGCAGTTCGACCATGCGCAGGCGCTGGCCGAAAGTCATACCGATGCCTTTGGCGGCCTCGCGAATGCCCGGTTCAACGCCGGTCAGGGCGAGGTAGGTGTTACGCATGATCGGCAACAGGGAGTAGAGGAACACGGCGGTGATCGCCGGCATCGGGCCCAGGCCCTGGCCGAATTTGGAGTAGAACGGCAGCAGCAGGCCGAACAGGGCGATGGACGGCACGGTCAGCAGCACCGTGGCGCTGGCTTGCAGCGGGCCGGCCAAGGTCGGAAAGCGCGTCATCAGCACGCCGAGGGGCACGCCCACGACAATCGCCAGGATCACGGCAATGCCAACCAGGGTGATGTGCTGCCAGGTCAGGTGCAGGACTTGTGCCCAATCAAGATGGGAAAAGGCGTTCAGGAATTCCATGTCTTCTCCTTCTTTAGTTGATCGGATGTTGGCGCAGGAAATCGGCGGCAACAGCGGACGGGCTTTCATGGTCGACGTCGACCCGCGCATTCAGCTGGCGCATGGTTTCGTCGTCGAACAGCGTGGCCAGTGGCTTGAGTTCGGCAGCCAGTTGCGGATGCTTGTCGAGGTATTCCTGACGCACCACGGGTGCTGCGGTGTAGTCCGGGAAGTAGTGCATGTCATCCGCCAGCAGCTTGAGCTTGAAGGCGTTGAGGCGACCGTCGGTGGTGTAGACCAGGCCGGCAAACACCTGGCCATTGCGCAAGGCGGTGTAGACCAGGCCCGCGTCCATCTGCCGAGTGTTTTTGCGCGTGAGGTTCATGTCGTACAGCTTGACCATGCCGGCCAGGCCGTCGGAGCGGTTGGCGAACTCGGTGTCCAGGGCGACCAGGCGATGCTCTTTGGTCTCCTGGGCCATGGCTTTGGTGAGGTCGCTGATGCTGTTGATCTCGGGATGTTCCTCGGCGACCTTCTCCGGCAATGCCAGGGCATAGGTGTTGCTGAAGCGCGACGGCGAGAGCCAGACCAGGCCTTTTTTAGCGTCGAGTTCTTTCACCCGTGCGTAGGACTGTTCGCTGTCGAGCTTCTCGTCCACATGGTTGTAAGCCACCAGGGACACGCCGGTGTACTCCCAGATCAGATCCAGTTGCCCGCTTTCCTGGGCACTGCGCGCCAGGTTGCTGCCCAGGCCGCCGGTCACCTGGGTGTCGTAGCCCTTGGCGCGCAGGTACTGGGACGTGATTTCGGCGAGCAGGGTCTGCTCGGTGAACACTCGGGCGCCGATGCGGATCACCGGTTTCTCGGCGGCTTGCGCAAAACCTGCGAACAGCAGGACGCAGCTCAATATCAATGTCAGTTTTTTCATGTGAATTCCTTTGCCAGGCCTTAAGACGGACGCAACCCGCGTTCCAGCCAGAGGCGGCTGGCCATGGTCACCAGACCGTCGAGCAGCAATGCCAGCAACGCGGTGCACGCGGCGCCGAGCAGCAATTGCGGCTGATTGTTCAGGGCGATGCCGGGGAAGATCAGGCTGCCCAGGCTATTGGCGCCGATCAGGAACGCCAGCGGTGCAGTACCCACGTTGATCGCCAGGGCCACGCGCACACCGCCGATGATGATTGGCACGGCGTTGGGCAATTCCACACGAAACAGCACCTGGCGCGGCGTCATGCCGATGCCGGTGGCGGCTTCCTTGAGTGAGCCTTGAACGTTTTTGAGGCCCTCGTAGGTGTTGCGCACGATGGGCAGGAGGGAGGCGAGGAACAGCGCGAAGATGGCCGGGCCGCTGCCGATGCCGAGGACGCCGAGGGCGATGGCCAGTACGGCCAGGGGCGGGACGGTGTTGCCGATGTTGAAGATCTGCATGAAGCGTTCTGCGCGCCCGACCATGTTTGGTCGGCTGAGCAGGATACCGGCGGGGATGCCCACAACGAGGGCCGCCAGCATGGAGACTAGAACGAGGATCAGGTGTGCTTGCAGGTAAAACAACAAATCGTCGCGGTACAGTTCGATCGTGTTGATGCCGATCCAGTGGACCAGCAGGGCCAGGAGCGCGACGACAACCACGCCTCCTATCAGCCCTTTGCCATAGCGAATAGCCACAGGCGGACTCCTTTTTTCTTTTGTCGGCGAACACATTTCCGAGCGGCAATGCCATTCCTGGCTGTCGGCAAATGTGGTCGCGAAAAGCAGCTCGCCAATACCGGCAACGCGGTATCAAATCGAGCCATGAGCGCAGCCTCGTCAGGCTAACTTGCTGATTTATCAGCCCCTGTTCCGAGTGCGGTAGCAGGGGAGTGGACGTCTCTACCTTTTAAAAGGTTCCATACTTGGCAGCATTTAGCCACCCCCAATCGGGTGAACGGTGGTCCGGCCCCCGGGGTTTGCGCTATACTCGCCGCCCTTTTTTGACTCACCTGCCAGGCGATTTCCCATGACCCACCAGGCCGCCGAAGTCGCGAAACGCCGCACTTTCGCCATTATTTCCCACCCCGATGCCGGTAAAACCACCATCACCGAGAAGCTCCTGCTGATGGGCAAGGCAATCGCGGTGGCGGGCACGGTGAAATCCCGCAAATCCGACCGCCATGCCACATCCGACTGGATGGAGATGGAAAAGCAACGGGGTATTTCCATTACCACGTCGGTCATGCAGTTCCCGTATCGCGACCATATGGTCAACCTGCTCGACACCCCGGGCCACGAAGACTTCTCCGAAGACACCTATCGCACCCTGACGGCGGTGGACTCGGCCTTGATGGTCCTCGACGGCGGTAAAGGCGTCGAGCCACGGACCATCGCGCTGATGGACGTGTGCCGCCTGCGTGACACGCCGATCGTGAGCTTCATCAACAAACTCGACCGTGACATCCGCGACCCCATCGAGTTGCTGGATGAAATCGAAGCGGTCCTGAAGATCAAGGCCGCGCCGATCACCTGGCCGATTGGTTGCTATCGCGATTTCAAGGGCGTGTACCACCTGGCCGACGACTACATCATTGTCTACACCGCCGGCCACGGTCACGAACGCACCGACGTGAAAATCATCGAGAAGCTCGACTCGGACGAAGCCCGCGCCCACTTGGGTGACGAGTACGACCGTTTTGTCGATCAGCTTGAACTGGTGCAGGGCGCCTGCCATGAGTTCAACCAGCAGGAATTCCTCGACGGCCAACTGACCCCGGTGTTCTTCGGGACCGCGCTGGGCAACTTCGGTGTCGACCACGTACTTGATGCCGTCGTGAACTGGGCGCCAAAGCCCCTGGCCCGTGTGGCCAACGAGCGTACGGTTGAGCCGGTCGAAGAGAAATTCACCGGTTTCGTGTTCAAGATCCAGGCGAACATGGACCCCAAGCACCGCGACCGTATCGCCTTCATGCGTATCTGCTCCGGCAAATACGAAAAAGGCATGAAGATGCGCCACGTGCGCACCGGCAAGGACGTGCGCATCGGCGACGCCCTGACGTTCTTCTCCTCCGAGCGTGAACAGCTCGAAGAAGCCTACGCCGGCGACATCATCGGCCTGCACAACCACGGCACCATCCAGATCGGCGACACCTTCACCGAAGGCGAAGTGCTGGGCTTCACCGGCATCCCGCACTTCGCCCCGGAACTGTTCCGCCGCGTACGCCTGCGCGACCCGCTCAAATCCAAGCAACTGCGCCAGGGCTTGCAGCAGTTGGCGGAAGAGGGCGCCACCCAGGTGTTCTTCCCCGAGCGCAGCAACGACATCATCCTCGGTGCCGTCGGTGTGCTGCAGTTCGATGTGGTGGCCAGCCGCCTGAAAGAGGAATACAAGGTCGAATGCTCGTATGAGCCGATCACCGTGTACTCCGCGCGCTGGATCGATTGCAGCGATAAGAAGAAGTTGGAAGAGTTCTCCAACAAGGCTGTGGAAAACCTGGCAGTCGACGGCGGCGGTCACCTGACCTACCTGGCGCCGACACGGGTGAACCTGGCGCTGATGGAAGAACGTTGGCCGGATGTGAAATTCCGTGCGACGCGCGAGCACCATTAATTCCTGAGCGTCGCAGAAAAAGTGTGGGAGGGGCTTGCCCCCTCCCACACTTTTTTTTGCATAAGGCTGGGGAATTGGCGAGAACCCTGCATCGGGTCTAGCGTTTACGCACCGACTATAGAAGGAGACCACCGTGCGAAACGCTCAACGCGCCATCCCCCTGGTGTTGCTCGTAGCCTTGGGACTGACGGCTCTTCCGGTAATGGCGGGCTCAGGCTCCCCCCAATGGAAGGACACCGGCCCGGTCACCAAGAAAAAACAGAACGAGGTCAACTCCGGCAGTTGGCAGCCGCAACCGCAGCCCACGGACGAGCAAGATCCGGAAAACCCCCTCAACGAGGGCGAAGCCAGCGACACCTACGACGACGGTGACACCTGAGTCGCCAAAAAGAAAACCCCTCCTGCCAGGCTGATGCGCAACCTGGCGGGAAGGGCTGTAGAACGCGTTATTACTCCAATGTAATGCCCCGGTAGCAGCTGCCGAGCGCAAGCGAGGCTGCGTTGGCGCCCCCGCGGATCCGCGGGGGGGGTTACTCAAGCGACGAACTGCTCCGCGTAGTGGCACGCCACCTGCCGGTTATCCAAGGCGCGCAACTGCGGCTCCTCAGTGCTGCAGCGTGCCGTCGCATACGGGCAGCGCTTGTGGAATGCGCAACCCGACGGCGGGTTCAGTGGATTGGGCAACTCGCCGACGATTTTGATCTTCGGTTTGTTCGGATCCGGATGAATGGTCGGGGTGGCCGACAGCAGCGCCTGGGTGTACGGGTGCAAAGGCCGGGCGTAGATGTCTTCCTTCGGGCCCACTTCCACCGGGCGGCCGAGGTACATCACCATCACGTCATCGGCAACGTGCTGCACCACCGCCAGGTTGTGGGAAATGAACACGTAGGCCGTGTTGAATTCCTGCTGCAGATCCATGAACAGGTTCAGCACCTGCGCCTGGATCGACACGTCCAGCGCCGAGGTCGGTTCGTCCGCCACCAGCACTTTGGGTTGCAGCATCATGGCGCGGGCCAGGGCGATGCGCTGGCGCTGACCACCGGAGAACATGTGCGGGTAGCGCTGATAATGCTCAGGGCGCAGGCCCACTTGCTTCATCATCGCCTGCACTTTTTCGCGGCGTTCGGCGGCGGACAGGTTGGTGTTGATCAACAGCGGCTCGCCAAGTTGATCGCCGACTTTCTGGCGTGGGTTCAACGAAGCGTACGGGCTCTGGAACACCATCTGCACGTCTTTGCGCAGTTGCTTGCGCTGGGCCTTGTCGGCGCCGGCGACTTCCTGGCCGGCGATTTTCAGCGAGCCGGACGACGGCTCTTCAATCAGTGTCAGCGCTCGGGCCAGGGTGGATTTGCCGCAACCCGACTCGCCCACAACGGCGAGGGTCTTGCCGGCTTCCAGTTCGAACGACACACCATTGAGCGCGCGCACCAGGGCGTGGCCCTTGAACAGTCCACGGGACACTTCGTAGTGACGGGTGAGGTCGCGGGCGGTAAGAACGACGGCCATTACGCCACCTCCTGGTTCAAGGGGTAGAAGCAGCGCGCAAGGCTGTTGCTTTTCGGATCAAGGCCGGGACGCTGGGCGCGGCAGGATTCCTGCACATACGGGCAACGCGGCGATAGCAGGCAGCCCTGTGGGCGGTCATAGCGGCCGGGCACGATACCTGGCAGCGTGGCCAGGCGCGTGGCGCCGAGGCTGTGTTCCGGGATCGCCTTGAGCAATGCTTCGCTGTAAGGGTGCGCCGGAATATCGAACAGTTGCGGCACCTGGCCGACTTCCACTGCTTGGCCTGCGTACATCACGCACACGCGCTGGGCGGTTTCCGCCACGACGGCAAGGTCGTGGGTGATCAGCACCAGGCCCATGTTCTGTTCTTTTTGCAGGGCCAGCAGCAGCTCCATGATTTGCGCCTGGATGGTCACGTCCAGTGCAGTGGTCGGCTCATCCGCGATCAGCAGTTTCGGCTCGCCGGCAATGGCCATGGCGATTGCCACGCGCTGGCTCATGCCACCGGACAGTTGGTGCGGGTAGGCGTCCATACGGCTGGCCGCACCTGGGATTTCTACTTTTTCGAGCAGTTCGATGGCGCGTTTACGCGCTTGCTTGCCGGACATTTTCAGGTGCAGGCGCAGCACTTCTTCGATCTGGAAACCCACGGTGTAGCTGGGGTTCAGTGCGGTCATCGGGTCCTGGAACACCATCGCCAGGTCTTTGCCGACAATCTTGCGGCGCTGGCGGTTGCTCAGTTTGAGCATGTCCTTGCCGTCGAAGTTCAGGGCGTCGGCGGTGACGATGCCGGGGTGCTCGATCAGGCCCATCAGCGCCATCATGGTCACGGATTTACCCGAGCCGGACTCGCCAACGATCGCCAGGACTTCGCCCTTGTCGACCGAAATGTCGAGGCCATCGACCACCGGCACGGCGGTCTTGTCGCCGAAGCGGACGTTGAGATTCTTGATTTCTAACAGTGACATGGGAATCTCCTCAGGCGGCGTTCTTGAGTTTCGGGTCCAGCGCATCGCGCAGGCCGTCACCCATCAAGTTGATTGCCAGCACGCTGAGCAAAATGGTCAAACCAGGCAAGCTCACTACCCACCAGGCGCGTTCGATGTAGTCACGGGCCGAAGCCAGCATGGTGCCCCACTCAGGGGTTGGCGGTTGAACACCCAGACCGAGGAAGCCCAACGCGGCGGCATCGAGAATCGCCGAAGAGAAACTCAAGGTGGCCTGTACGATCAGCGGCGCCATGCAGTTGGGCAGCACAGTGATGAACATCAGGCGTGGCAGGCCGGCGCCGGCGAGGCGGGCGGCAGTCACGTAGTCACGGTTGAGTTCGCCCATCACCGCCGCGCGGGTCAGACGCACATAGGACGGCAACGACACGATAGCGATGGCGATCACGGTGTTGATCAGGCCAGGGCCGAGGATTGCGACGATGGCAACGGCCAGCAGCAACGAGGGCAGGGCCAGCATGATGTCCATCAGGCGCATGATGGTTGGGCCAAGCAGGCGCGGGAAGAACCCGGCGAACAGACCCAACAGGATGCCCGGGATCAGCGACATCACCACCGACGACAAACCGATCAGCAGCGACAGGCGCGAGCCCTGGATCAGGCGCGAGAGCAGGTCACGGCCCAACTCGTCGGTGCCGAGCAGGAACTGCATCTGCCCGCCTTCCAGCCAGGCCGGCGGGGTGAGCAGGAAGTCGCGGTATTGCTCGCTCGGGTTATGCGGGGCCACCCACGGCGCGAAGATCGCGCAGAACACGATCAGCAACATGAACAGCAGGCCGGCAACCGCGCCTTTGTTCTTGGAGAAGGCTTGCCAGAATTCTTTGTACGGGGACGGGTACAGCAGGCTTTGATCGACTGCTGACACTTGAGTAGGTGTGGTCATGGTCATGATCTCAGCGCTGGTGACGGATACGTGGGTTGGCGAAGCCGTAGAGGATATCCACCACGAAGTTCACCAGGATCACCAGGCAGGCGATCAACAGGATGCCGTTTTGCACCACCGGGTAGTCCCGCGCGCCAATGGCTTCGATCAGCCATTTGCCGATGCCGGGCCACGAGAAGATGGTTTCGGTCAGGACCGCACCGGCCAGCAGGGTGCCGACTTGCAGGCCGACCACCGTGAGCACCGGAATCAGCGCGTTACGCAGGCCATGTACGAATACCACGCGCGCCGGCGACAGGCCTTTGGCCTTGGCAGTACGGATGTAGTCTTCACGCAGCACTTCGAGCATGGATGAACGGGTCATCCGTGCGATCACCGCCAGCGGAATGGTGCCGAGCACGATGGCCGGCAGGATCAAGTGGTGCAGCGCATCCCAGAATGCATCCGGCTCGTCAGCCAGCAGGGTATCGATCAGCATGAAGCCGGTGCGCGGCTCGATGTCGTAGAGCAGGTCGATGCGCCCGGAAACCGGGGTCCAGCCCAGGCTCACCGAGAAAAACATGATCAGGATCAGGCCCCACCAGAAGATCGGCATCGAATAGCCCGCGAGGGAGATGCCCATCACCCCGTGGTCGAACAGGGATCCTCGCTTGAGTGCCGCGATCACCCCGGCCAACAGGCCCAGGATACCGGCGAACAAAAGGGCGGCCATGGACAGTTCCAGGGTCGCCGGGAAAAGGGCGGTGAATTCGGTCCACACGCTGGTACGGGTACGCAGCGATTCGCCAAGGTCGCCCTGGGCGAGCTTGCCGACATAGTCCAGGTATTGCGCATACAACGGCTTGTTAAGGCCAAGGCGCTCCATTGCCTGTGCGTGCATCTCGGGGTCGACGCGCCGCTCGCCCATCATGACTTCGACGGGGTCGCCAGGGATCATGCGAATCAACGCAAACGTGAGCAACGTGATGCCGAAAAACGTGGGGATCAATAACCCCAGTCGGCGGGCAATAAAACTAAACATCTTGTTGTGTACCTCAATCAGCCGGTTAGGCAGGTTCGGCACCGTCCCAGTGGGCGGTGCCGAGCGTTTCTCTTATTTACTTCACCTGGGTGGTGGCGAAGTTATTGTTCGTCAGAGGGCTTTGGGTATAACCCTCGACGTTCTTGCGCATGGCGGTGAACATTTTCGGGTAAGCCATGGGAATCCACGGTTGGTCCTGATCGAAAACGTCCAGTGCTTGTTGATAGAGTGCGGCCCGTTGCTGGGGTTCAGCGTCGGCGCGGGCCTTATCGATCAAGTCCTGAAACTCTTTGTTACACCAGCGCGCGTAGTTTTCGCCGTTTTTCGCTGCATCGCAACTCAGGTTCGGCGTGAGGAAGTTATCCGGGTCGCCGTTATCACCGGCCCAGCCGGCAGATACCATGTCGTGCTCGCCGGCTTTGGCGCGCTTGAGCATCTCGCCCCATTCCATGACCTTGATGTTCACTTTCAGGCCGATTTGCGCCAGGTCCGCCTGCATGCGCTGGGCGCCGAGCATTGGGTTAGGGTTGGTCGGGCCGCCGCCGTTACGGGTGAACAGGGTGAATTCGGTGCCTTCCGGTACACCGGCTTCCTTGAGCAGGGCGCGGGCTTTTTCCAAGTCGCGCTCAGGGTTTTTCAGCTTGTCGTTGAAGCCAAGCAGCGTCGGTGGATACGGGCCGGTGGCATCGACGGCGTTGCCTTTGCCATACAGGGATTCGTTGTAGCCTTTCTTGTCGAACGCGATATTGATCGCATGGCGCACCCGCGCGTCGCTCATGTACTTGTGGGTGGTGTTCAGGGCGGTGTAGGCGGTGGTCATCGCCGCCAGTTCGGCGACCTTCAGGTTCGGGTCTTTCTTGATGCTGGGCAGGTCATCGGGCTTGGGATACAGCGCGATCTGGCATTCGTTGGCCTTGAGCTTCTGCAGGCGCACGTTGTTGTCGACTGCAATGGCCAGGATCAACGGATCGGCCGGAGGCTTGCCGCGGAAGTACTCCGGGTTGGCCTTGAAGCGCACCTGAGCGTCCTTCTGGTAGCGCGTAAAAATGAACGGGCCGGTGCCGATCGGCTTGCTGTTGAGCTCTTCGGTCTTGCCGGCGGCGAGTAGCTTGTCGGCGTACTCGGCGGAGTGGATGGCGGTAAACGGCATCGCGACATCGGCCAGGAACGGTGCCTCAGGGCGGGTCAGGGTGAAGACCACGGTATGGTCATCGGTCTTCTCTACGCTCTTGAGCAGTTCCTTGAAACCCATGCTTTCAAAGTACGGGTAGCCCACGTTGGACTTGTTGTGCCATGGGTGTTTTGGGTCCAGTTGGCGCTGGAAGCTCCAGAGCACGTCGTCGGCATTCATGTTGCGCGTGGGTTTGAAGTAGTCGGTGGTGTGGAACTTGACGTCGTCGCGCAGGTGGAATGTATAGGTCAGGCCGTCGTCACTGATTTCCCAGGAAGTGGCGAGCGCTGGCACGATCTCGGTGGTGCCGGGCTTGAAGTCCACCAAACGGTTGAACATGGTTTCAGCGGCGGCATCGGCGGTGACGGCGGTGGTGTACAGGACCGGGTCAAAACCCTCCGGGCTGGCTTCGGTGCAGACCACCAGCGGTTTGGCTGAAATGCCGACAGCCACGCTCAACAGCGCGGCAGCCATGGCGGCTTGTAGCGGTAGCATTTTCATTCAGAGCCCTCTGCAATCGATGGACCAGACAAGCGTAGACGGCGGGCTCGTCCTGAGCCCGCCGTCTACCTGGCGCTAGTTAAAGAATGTTGAATGGAATGGTGGTGACCAGGCGGAACTCTTTGATGTTGCCGTCAGCCTGTTGAGCGCTGCCACGGTGTTCGACGTAAGTCGCACGAATCGCGGTAGCCTTGAGTGGCCCGCTCTGCACGGCGTAAGCCGCGCCTACACCGTATTCCTGGTGTTTCTCGCCATCCATCAAGCGCAAGTCGCTGCGTGACTTGCCAGCTTCGCCATAGGCGGTGCCGTTGTAGTGAGTACCGTCGATGCCCCAGCCGCGTGCCGAGTAGACATTGAACTTCAGGCCAGGCACGCCGTATTCGGCCATGTTGATGGCATAGGCCACCTGGAAGGACTTCTCGTTCGGGCTGTTGAAGTCGGACGTCAGGGAGTTGGCCAGGTAGATGCCGTTGGTTTCGTGCAGGTAGTCGAAGTACTCGTCACCGTTCACTTCCTGATACGCGAAGGTCAGGGTGTGGGCCTGGTGAGTCAGTCCCAGGGACAACGAGTAGGTATCGTTGTCGATGTTGCCCATCTTCTTGCTGCCGGTGTCGGTGGTTTTGTAGTAGTTCAGGCCGGTGGTCAGCGCCAGGGTCTGTGCGTCACCCAATTCGTGGGTGGCACCGAAGTAGTACTGGTTCCAGAAGTCTTCGACGTTAGCCGCGAACAGGCTGGTTTTCAGGCTCTTGAACGGCTGGTAGTTGAAGCCCAGGGTCTTGACCTTGTCGGTTTTCTGGCCATTGCCGTATTCGGAGACGAATTTCGTCAGGCTTTGCTCGGTCCGTGGCGAAACGCGATCGAAGATACCGCCCTGGAACGACAGGTTGCTGAACTCTTCGCTGTTGAAGCTCACACCCTGGAAGCTGGAAGGCAAAGCACGGTTGCCGATGGTGTCGACGATGCCGCTGCTGAAGTTCTGGCGGCCGGCGGTCAGGGTGGTGTTGGACACGCGGAACTGCATGTTGGCCAGGCCGAGTTTGCTCCACTGGTCTACGGCGTTGCCATCCGAGTCGGCCAGTGTGCGGTTGGAGCCGCCCTTGATGTCACGCTTGCTACGATCCAAAACGAGGGCGTTGTACAGCGCCACTTCGGTCTTCACGCCCACGGTGCCCTGGGTGAAACCCGAGCTGGCGTTGAGGATTGTGCCTTGTACCCAGTTGGTGCGGTTACGGTCGGTTTCAGTTTTACCGTGTTTTGTGTAGGAAAAGGTGCCGCCACGGTATTTGCTTTCGTGGGAGTACCAGTTACGCGTGGTGCCGCCCAGGCTGAAATCTTCGATAAAACCTTTGGCCTCGCTTTGGGCGCTGGCGCCGGCCAGTGTGGTCGGAACGAAGTCCTGGCTGACGGGCTCAGCATAGGCGGTAGCCGTGATGCTGCTGATGGCCAGGGCCAGAAGCGCTTTGCTGCTCAGTTTCATGGGTGAAGCTCCTTTGGTTCTCTTTTTTATGCCGGTCTTTTTAGGTGAACCGACTATTGGTGTGTAACTCGTTCAGGCACTTGCAAACGTTTGCCGTAGGAAATTTCCCAATAAATGGCTGCACGTTTGCCGGAGAGCTGACTTCGCTCTCCTGCAATCCGGTTATTTTCTTATGGGGTAATACTGACGCCCGAGAACACGTTGCGGCCGAAGGGGCTCACTTTGAAACCTTCGACTTTGGTGCTTAACGGCTGGTTGACCGTCGAGTGGGCGACAGGCGTGATCGGCACTTGCTGCTTGAGCAACTGCTGCGCCTGTTTGTAGAGAACAGTCCGTTGTTCGCGGTCGGTGACGACCTTGGCTTGCTTGATCAGCTTGTCATACGCCGGGTCACACCACATGGAGTAGTTGTTCCCGCCGATGGCGTCGCAGCTGTAGAGAGTGCCCAGCCAGTTGTCCGGGTCACCGTTGTCGCCGGTCCAGCCGATCAGGCTGATATCGTGCTCACCGTTCTTGGTGCGCTTGATGTACTCGCCCCATTCGTAGCTGACGATCTTCACTTTCAGGCCGATCTTGGCCCAATCGCTCTGCAGCATTTCAGCCATCAGCTTGGCGTTGGGGTTGTACGGCCGTTGCACCGGCATCGCCCACAGGGTGATCTCGGTGCCTTCCTTGACGCCGGCAGCCTTGAGCAGTTCCTTGGCTTTTTCCGGGTTGTAGGCGGCGTCCTTGATGGTGTCGTCGTAGGACCATTGGGTCGGCGGCATGGCGTTGACCGCCAGTTGCCCCGCACCCTGGTACACGGCGTTCAGGATGCTCTGCTTGTTCACCGCCATGTCCAGCGCCTGACGCACTTCGAGCTGATCGAAGGGCTTGTGGCGCACGTTGTAGGCGATGTAGCCGAGGTTGAAGCCAGGCTTGGTCAGCAGTTGCAGATTCGGGTCGGCCTTGAGCGCATCGACGTCAGCCGGACGCGGATGCAGGGTCACCTGGCATTCGCCGGCCTTGAGCTTCTGCACCCGCACCGAGGCGTCGGTGTTGATGGCGAAGATCAGTTGATCGAGCTGAACGCGGCTCGGGTCCCAGTACTGTTTGTTGCCCACGTAACGGATCTGCGAGTCTTTCTGGTAGCGCTGGAACACGAACGGGCCGGTGCCGATCGGCTTCTGGTTGATGTCGCTGGGCTTGCCGCTCTTGAGCAACTGCTCGGCGTATTCGGCCGACAGGATCGCGGCGAAGCTCATGGCGATGTTTTGCACGAACGCGGCGTCGACCGTGTTCAGGGTCATCACTACGGTGTGTTCGTCGGTTTTCTCGACCTTGGCGATGTTCTTGTTCAGGCTCATCCCGTTGAAGTACGGAAACTCGGTGGGGTAGGCCTTACGGAACGGGTGATCAGGGTCCAGCATGCGGTTGAAGGTGAACAGCACGTCGTCGGCGTTGAAGTCGCGTGTCGGCTTGAACTCCTTGTTGCTGTGGAATTTCACCCCTTCACGCAGGTGGAAGGTGTAGGTCAGGCCGTCTTCGGAAATATCCCACTTGGTGGCCAAGCCAGGCACTACGTTGGTTGCGCCTTTTTCAAACTCGACAAGTCGGTTGTACAGCGGCTCGGCTGCGTCGTTGTCGGTGGCGGTGGTGTATTGCGCGGTGTCAAAACCTGCCGGGCTGCCTTCGGAGCAGAACACCAGGCTCTTCTTGTCGGCGGCGTGACCCATGGTGGCCATGGCCAGCAGGCTGGTGCCAAAAATGGCGGATAGAACGGTGGTATGGCGCATGACGATCCCGATCCTTGTTTGTAGTTGTCATCAGCGAACAATCACCCAAGCGCAAGGCCTGGGGGACAACGCTGATCCCACACACAGCAAGTGCCTTTCCCGAGTTGGAGCCTCTGCTGTCCTACGACGTTATGAGCCGCGGACTTCAGAGTAAATGCGCCAAATCGGATTGACCCTGTAGGCAACGGAGTCAGGTGTCGCGGTTTTTTGCTGTAGGAAGCATCGACTGCGAACGTGCTCATTTTCCTAAGGGCCAGGCGGATGCAATAACGGCGACGTTATGAAACGTCGCCGTCAATGGTCCTTACTTGCCGCTGACGCTCACGCCGTAGAAGGAGTTCAAGCCAAACGGGCTGATCTTGAAGTCCTGCACGGTGTTGCGCATGGGTTGATACACCGTCGAGTGCGCGATAGGTGTCATCGGGACTGCATCTTTGAGGATATGTTGCGCCTGCTTGTACAGCTCGGTGCGTTTGGCGACATCCGATGTGGCCTTGGCTTCTTTCACGACGCCGTCGAATTTCTTGTCGCACCACTTGGAGAAGTTGTTGCCGGACAGGGAATCGCAGCCGAACAGCACGTTCAGCCAGTTGTCCGGGTCACCATTGTCGCCGCTCCAGCCAATGATCATGGCCTGGTTCTCGCCGCCTTTGGAACGCTTGATGTACTCGCCCCACTCGTAGCTGGTGATCTTGACCTTCAGGCCGATCTTGGACCAGTCGTTCTGCAGCATCTCAGCCATCAGTTTGGCGTTCGGGTTGTACGGACGCTGAACCGGCATGGCCCACAGCACGATCTCGGTGCCTTCCTTGACGCCCGCTTCCTTGAGCAGCGCCTTGGCTTTCTCGGGGTTGTAGGCGGCGTCCTTGATGGTGGTGTCGTAGGACCATTGGGTCGGCGGCATGGCGTTGACGGCCAGTTGGCCGGCGCCCTGGTAAACGGAGTCGATGATCTGCTGCTTGTTCACCGACATGTCCAGCGCCTGGCGCACGCGCAGGTCAGCCAGCGGGTTGGGCTGGTCGCTGCCCTTGACCTTGTCCATGACGTTGTAGGCCACATAACCCAGGTTGAAACCGGCCTGGTTCGGCAGTTTCAGGTCCTTGTCTTCGCCCAGCGCCTTGAGGTCGGCCGGACGAGGGAACAGGGTGATCTGGCATTCATTTTTCTTGAGCTTCTGGATACGCACCGACGGGTCGGTGGTGATGGCGAAGATCAGGTTGTCGATCTTCACGTCTTCAGGTTTCCAGTAGTCCTTGTTGCCGGTGTAGCGAATGTTCGAATCTTTCTGGTAGCTCTTGAACACGAACGGGCCAGTGCCGACCGGCTTCTGGTTGATGTCCTGGGGCGTACCGTTTTTCAGCAACTGGGCGGCATATTCGGCCGACTGGATCGACGCGAAGCTCATCGCCAGGTTCTGGATGAAAGCGGCGTCCACGGTGCCAAGGGTGAACTTGACGGTGTGGGCATCGACTTTCTCGATGTTCTTGATGTTGGTGTCCATCCCCATGTCCGTGAAGTACGGGAACTCAGTGGGGTAGGCCTTACGGAAAGGATCGTCTTTATTGATCATCCGGTTGAAGGTGAACAGCACGTCGTCAGCCGAGAATTCACGAGTCGGCTTGAAGTACGGGGTGGTGTGGAACTTGACGCCTTCGCGCAGGTGGAAGGTGTAGGTCAGGCCATCCGGGGATACGTCCCAGCTGGTGGCGAGGCCAGGAACCACGGCGGTGCCGCCACGTTCGAACTGGCTCAGACGGTTGAACATGGTTTCGGCCGAAGCATCGAAGTCTGTTCCGGTGGTGTACTGGCCTGGATCGAAACCGGCCGGGCTCCCTTCGGAGCAGAACACCAGGTTAGTCGCCGCTTGGGCGAAAGGGGCCGCGGCCATAAGGCCAGCGCTCACTAATAACGGAAGGACTGCGTGTTTAAGCATGTTGGCCTCATGATTTGTTGTCATTTTTGGTGGTGAGGGCGACCTCGTGAGTCGGCCTGCGGATACTTATGCAGGCGCCATACCCATTGCAAGATGCTGAACCACTGCAGGCCGGAAAGAGTGGTACGAACGTACAGGAATGTCGCAATTATGAAACTTTCGACATATTTGTATCTATTTAGAGGGTTTTTTCGGTGCGGATGGCGCACCAAAAAAGCCCAGCCGAGGCGTCTGGCGCACTCGGTTGGGGCGCAGCTGTTACTTATCTAGACTCACGCCGTAGAAGGGCGTCAAGCCGAACGGGCTGATCTTGAAGTCTTTGACTTCCTTGCGCAGGGGTTGGAAAACCGTCGAGTTCGCAATAGGCGTTATAGGTACTTGTTCCTTAAGTATTTTTTGCGCCTGTTGATACCACTTGATGCGCTGCTCGCGGTCGCTGCTGACCTTGGCCTGTTGCACCAGCTTGTCGTAGGCCGGGTTACACCATTTCGCATAGTTGCTGCCCTTGACCGCAGCACAACTGTAGAGCACGCCGAGCCAGTTATCCGGGTCGCCGTTGTCGCCGGTCCAGCCGTAAATCATGGCGTCGTGCTCGCCGTTTTTGGCGCGCTTGATGTACTCGCCCCACTCATAACTGACGATATTGGCCTTGATGCCGACTTTTTCCCAATCCTGCTGGATCATCTGTGCCGACATGCGCGCATTCGGGTTGGACGCACGTTGTACGGTCATGGCCCACAGGTTGATGGTGGTACCGGGTGCAACCCCTGCTTCTTTTAGTAGCGCCCGCGCCTTGGTGGGATCGTAGGGTGCATCCTTGATCGTCGGGTCATAAGACCACTGCGCCGGTGGCAGTGCGTTCTGCGCCAATTGTCCGGCGCTTTGATACACGGCTTTGATGATCGCCGGCTTGTCGATGGCCATGTCCAGGGCCTGGCGCACCTTGAGCTGGTCCAGTGGCGGGTGGGTCACGTTGTAGGCCAGAAAGCCCAGGTTGAAACCGGCTTGTTGCAACACGCGCAGGTTCGGGTCTTGCTTCATCACGTCGATGTCAGCGGGGCGCGGGTAGCCGCTGACCTGGCATTCGCCAGCCTTGAGCTTTTGCAGGCGCGACGCGGCATCCGGGGTGATGGCGAACACGAGGTTGTCGAGCTTCACGTCCTCGGGTTTCCAATACTGTTTATTGGCCACGTAGCGAATCTGCGAGTCTTTCTGGTAGCGCTTGAACACAAACGGCCCGGTGCCCACCGGTTTCTGGTTGATGTCCGAGGCGCTGCCTTGCTTGAGTAACTGCGCGGCATACTCGGCGGACTGCACCGAGGCGAAGCTCATGGCCAGGTTTTGCACGAAGGACGCATCGACGTTGTTCAGGTTGAACCGCACGGTGTGTTCGTCGAGTTTATCGACGCTTTTGATCGTGGTGTTCAGGCCCATGTCTGTGAAGTACGGCGACTCGGAAGGGTAGGCCTTGCGAAACGGGCTCTCGGCATCCAGCAGGCGGTTGAAGGTGAACAGCACGTCGTCGGCATTGAAGTCGCGGGTTGGCGTGAAGAAGTCGGTGGTGTGGAACTTGACGCCTTCGCGCAGGTGGAAGGTATACGTCAGGCCCTCTTTGGAAACTTCCCAACTCGTCGCCAGGCCGGGCTCGACTTCGGTGCCGCCGCGCTTGAACTGGGTCAGGCGGTTGAACACGGTTTCGGCGGACGCATCAAAATCAGTGCCGCTGGTGTACTGGCTGGGATCGAAGCCGGCGGGGCTGGCTTCGGAGCAGTAAACCAGGGTGCTGGCCGCGTGGGCCATCGGCATAAAGGCCAGCAGGCCGGCGGCAAGGAGGAGCGGTTTGAAGGCGATTCTTTCCATGGAGACCCCTGAAGTGGCGAGGCAGAAGACTGCCTGAATGCAAACGGCGATAACCCGAGGTTACCGCCGTTTATGGCGCGCTAGATAGGTTAAATCGCTTTATCTACGGGTTCAGGGGCTCACATCAGTGAAGGTGTCGAGACCTCTATCTTGGTGGGTGCCTTGGGGTCGATCGTGAACACGTCACCGGTCAGATCATTGTTCTCACGTATCGTGAAGGTTCTGGTGCTGACAATATTCAGGTCATTAGCGTTGATCAGCCCATCATCGGTGACCTGTCTGAGTTGCCATCGGGTAATAGCCTTGACGCTATGAGCGCCGCCGTCCGGGTCATAAGTGATGATGAAGTCTTTCTCCCTTGCGGCCACGGAGAATCCCTCTTTAAGGGCTGGAGGCATCAATTCGACAAGAGCGGGAAACGAACTTCCCTGGTGGGCTACCTCGGAGACGCGGGCTCGAAGTTCCGGGTTCGGAATCGTTTTTTCCAGTGTTGCGATCCGTTGTCCTACGGTGTCCTCAAACGTGTCCCTTCGGTAATCGAGGTCAGTACGCAGTTCGCCATTCGGTTGTTTTGTGATCACGCTGTAGCGTTCACGATTCAGGTCGGGTGCAAAGCTGGAAGAGTACTGGCTGTCTGAGAATGTTGTGGGCTGGGCGCGTTCGCCCTCAGTGACGCTAAACGCACCATCATCGACTTGCCACGAAGCAATGAGCTTGCGCTTGATGTTTGAGCCATCCTCATAAACGCTGTCAGTGAATTGATAGTCGGTGTTTTCCTTGAGGTTCAGGTAGTCGTCGAACTTTTCTGCACCCTCGATTTTCGATCCATCGCTTTCGACAAAACGCTCTGAAAAGCTGGATGAACCCGCTGAATGGTTGCTGGGTGTCGGAGATGGAGGGCGATTCCAGGGCCAGCGCGCCCCGCCATCGGCTGAGGCTCGGGCCCACTCGCCATCTCCAGTGGCGTGCACCGTCATTACCGGCTTGCCGGTATCTGGATCAATGATCTGCACATAATCATTGCTCAGTTTGAAGTCGCTTTTTATCTCATATATCTGGCGAATCCCGGAGGTGTCTGTGTAGGGGACAAACCAACGATCAGCACCGGTTGCTGCATCTTTCGCCTGGTAGATTCCCTTGGCGTTACGCACAGCATTTTCAATCAGCCGTTCGCCGTCCGGCACCGCGTATTGGCGGATGCTGCCCGCCTGGCTTGGCTGCAAGCGGTTGGGAATAGATACGGTTTGCGGCGCTTCAACCCGAGGGCGCGTGCCTGGGATGGGCGTGTACGGTTTTTCTTCTGGCGGAACGAACGGATCCTCGACTGGGCCACTGGCACCGACCGAGAACAAGGTGTTCAACAACCCATCAAACGCCTTGGACGCACCGTCGTTGCGTTCAGCCAGCGTATCGCCGGAGGCTTGTTTTTCTGCACCCAGCGCCAGTTCGGTCACTCCCGCCACGACTGCGGCGGCCGCAACGGGCGCAGCGATGGGGGCCAGCTTGGCCAGCAAGCCAGCTGCGACGGTAATGTCGTTAAGCCATATGTCCCGCGTCACCTCGCTGTTGGACTTGATCATGACGTCGGCATCGCTGGTCATTCGCGCTTTACTCGCGGAGGTCATGCTGGCGAAGACATCGCCTTCGATATGCGATCCATCACCATCGAACGTCGGGTCTTTCAGCTTTCCAGTGGCGAGTTTTTCGAGCGTTGTGTCCAGACCTTCTGTTTTGGTGCCGACATTGGCCAGCCCCAAGATGGGCATGAACACTTTTGCCAAGCGCTCAATGGTGCCTGCCTCATGGTCCTGGCGGCTGATCAATGGGAAATGAGCGAGCAGGGCCGCGCGCTTTTTGGGGGCCTTGGCTTGATCGATCACCCATTGATCCAGCTTCTCAAGGGAGTCAAATCGCAGAAACGCCGGCTCGGCGCCTGGGATGTAGAGGACTTGCCTGCCGCCATCGTCAGCACTGAATCGCACGATGTCGTTAGACAAGAAACCCTTGATATTGAACGCGTGCGCCTGCACGACACCCTTTACCGGGGCTTCGGCCCTGAGCTGTTCGATAGTGAGTGGTGCATTTTCGTCGAGTGGAACGTTGGACATCGCGCCCATGACCAAGCGGTAGTCTTCACGGCTGAAGCGATGCTCGGGAGCTTGCAGTGCCTGCTCGGCAGGTGGCCGGGCTTGAGCCGTCTTCAGTTGTTTTCGGGCCTGATAGGCGAACTCGCCTTTGATTGATGTCTGGTAGTCCGAACTGCGGGTGTTCCAGAATTCGTCGATTTTTTGTGTCATCAATGTTTGGAAGTCAGTTTGCCAACTGGCATGCATGAGGTCGGAGGGCGCCACACGGTATTGGTTGTGCGCGCCATAACCCCCTGCTTGGCTCTTCCCGGGGCCGTCGGTGTAGATGCCTGCCTCAGAGTCGAGGTTGCCTGGGGTCCAATCGTTTTCAGAAAAGTTCTTCAACAATGCGTCCGGCAGGCGGAGTGAGGAGGTCGGCTCCTCGTTCAGGTGCTCCCAGCCTGTGACGGTCGAAGCGCTTTGCGCGCCATTGAAACGGTTCAAGTACAGGGTATCGGCATCCACATGTTCGCCGGTTAATTTGAAGATGACGGACTCCGCCCAGATTTTTGCATGGGCGCGCACGTTTGGCAGGGCGCCGGCAACCTCTGTCGCCAGGTGCTTGTAGGCCAATGCTTGAGGCGCTTGGGTGTAATACGTCTGGGCGTTGAGTTTGAGCGTTTCGAGGGCGTGTGCCGAGCGGCTCTGCGCCGGGCGCACGCGATCATCCGGCGCGATGGGGTTAAAGCCTTTTTGCTCTTCCAACTGTCTGATTTGCGCCCTGGCCTGGCGCAATGACGACGGCAGGGGCGTGCCCTGGAAGTTGGCGACCACCCCCGCGGTGACTTGTATGTAATCGTCGCCAAATCGCATCTGCAACCGTTCAACAGTGCCCGGCGCAATCACTTTGGCGGCCTCCAGCAACGGGCCGCTGACGTTTCCCCAGCCTGAGTTATCGGTGAGGGAGAACGTTTTCAGTTGGCCTTCTACGGTGGTGGTCAGGGTGCCTTTGCGGGGGTTGACGGTGAGCAAGGCGCTCTGGTCGATCTTCTGTTCCTGCATCCAGCCTTGAACGACTGGGTGCTCCACTTGCGCGCGATACACCCCCAGCCACTGGCCCATAACGCTCAAGGGTGGGACTTTTATAAGCTCTGGTGTTTTGCCCAAAACTTTGCTTTGCACTGCGCCGATGTAAGCCTCAAGGAGGGCTGCTTCGTGAGGTGAGGCCGTCAGGCTGGGTTCGGCTATTGGCGCCTGGACAATAGGGGGGGCGGCCCGTGATGGCGGCTCGGTCGATAAACGGGGGAGATGGAGCTGTGCGACAACGTTGGCGTTACTGGCTGATAGGGGCATGGTTTCAGTTCTCGTTATCTAAATAGATGCCGAGTCAGCACTCCCTGTTGGCTGCGGCACTATTTGTGTATCGAAAACCGAGTGGTTGATTCCAACGGATATGCTGCTGGATATAACGTGATTGGGTAGCGAATTGCCGAAAAAAAAGCGCAATCCTGCAAGGACTGCGCTTTTTTTGGGGTAAGGAGGTTATTGCAAGACTTCGATCACCCCGTCGGCGCTCATGCTGACCTGGCTGGTGCCGGCTTCCACTTCAGGCGTCGGCGCGGAATCCATCATGGCGGCCTTCATCATCATCCCGCCACGGGCGTAGGGCTGTGGATAACCATTGGTGTTGAAATTCAGATTGACGATCTTGTAGCCCTTGCCGCCCAGCGCATCGGTGGCCAGTTGTGCACGGGCTTTAAAGGCGGCAACCGCGTCCTTGAGCAGGGCATCTTCGCTGGTCTTGCGCGTGGTGTCGGCGATGGCGAAGTCCATATTTTCCATCTTCAGCGTGTTCAGCAACTCGCCGGTGAGTTTGGACAGGGCCGGGAAGTCCGCGCTTTCCAGGCGCAGTTCGGCGCGTTCACGCCAGCCGGTGATTTTCTGGTTCTTGTTGTCGTAGATCGGGTAGCTGTTGCGACTGCCCTGGCGCAGGGTCACGGCCTTCACTTCACGGGCCTGGCCCAGGGCCTTGTTCATCGTGGTGGTGATTTCGGCGGCGAGCTTGGCCGGGTCGGCATTCTGGGATTCGGTGTAGAGGGTGACGATCATCTTGTCGCGGGCCACCTCCTGGCTGACCTCGGCGCGCAAGGAAATCTGATTGTAGTTCAGTGCGTCGGCGGCCATGGCTGGAAGGCTGGCCAAGGTCGCGGCGCTGAGGGTGAAAACGACTGCACTGTGAGTGAAACGAGACATGGAAGCTCCTTAGGGGTGTTCGTATCGGTATGACTGTAGACGCACGCATCGGGTTCTTCGGGTTTACACATCACCTACAAATGTTCGTGGCGCCGACGAACGGTCGTTTGCCGGCCTGCGGCAAAGAGCCACACGCGCCGTGCCAGCAGGTCGGCTTCGTTTATACTCCTGCCGATCCGCCTGCAGCGCTCATCGGGAGAGCTCATGCTCGCCGCCGTAAAACTGACTTCCGCCACCCGCCAGAACCTCTGGCGCCTGACGTTCATCCGTACTCTGGTACTGGCCGCACAGGCCGGTTCGGTCGGGCTTGCCTATTGGTTCGACCTGCTGCCGCTGCCGTGGCTGCAACTGGGCGTGACCCTGGGCTTCTCCACCGTGCTGTGCGTGTTCACGGCTATTCGCTTGCGTACCACGTGGCCGGTGACCGAACTCGAATATGCGCTGCAACTGGCCTGCGACCTGTTTATCCACAGTGTGTTGCTGTACTTCTCCGGCGGTTCCACCAACCCCTTTGTGTCTTATTACCTGGTGCCGTTGACTATCGCGGCGGTGACCTTGCCGTGGCGCTATTCGGTAGTGCTCTCGGGTATCGCCCTGACCCTCTACACCCTGCTGCTGGCGCGGTTCTACCCGTTGCAAACGTTCCCCATCGCCCGGGAAAACCTGCAGATCTACGGGATGTGGCTGAGTTTTGCGCTGTCGGCCGCCGTCATTACTTTTTTCGCCGCACGCATGGCCGAAGAGCTGCGCCGCCAGGAAGAACTGCGCGCCATACGCCGTGAAGAGGGCCTGCGCGACCAGCAATTGCTGGCCGTCGCCACCCAGGCCGCGGGGGCCGCCCATGAGCTGGGCACACCGCTGGCGACCATGAGCGTGCTGCTCAACGAAATGGTCCAGGATCATCACGATCCGGCGCTGCAAGAAGACCTCGGCGTGCTGCGCGAGCAGGTCAAGCAGTGCAAGCAGACCTTGCAGCAGTTGGTGCGCGCCGCCGAAGCCAATCGCCGCCTGGCGGTCGACATGCAGGACGTGACCCGGTGGCTCGACGAAGCGCTCAACCGCTGGCACCTGATGCGGCCTGAAGCCAGCTACCGATTCCACCTGCTGGGGCAGGGCACCGTGCCGCGCATGGCGCCGCCGCCGGACCTGACCCAGGCGCTGCTCAACCTGCTCAACAACGCCGCCGACGCCTGCCCGGAAGGCCTGGGCGTGCAGTTGGACTGGGACGCGGAAAACGTGACCATCAGCATTCGTGACCACGGCGCCGGCGTGCCGCTGGCCATTGCCGAGCAAATCGGCAAACCCTTTTTTACCACCAAGGGCAAAGGCTTCGGCCTCGGCCTGTTTTTGAGCAAGGCCAGCGTGACCCGCGCGGGCGGCTCAGTGAAACTCTATAGTCATGAGGAAGGTGGCACGCTCACCGAGCTGCGCCTGCCCCGTGTCGCACGAGGAGATATCGATGAGTGACGAGATCCAAGTCGAAGGCGAAGAACTGCCGCACCTGTTGCTGGTAGATGACGACGCCACCTTTACCCGCGTGATGGCGCGCGCCATGAGCCGTCGTGGATTCCGCGTGAGCACCGCAGGCTCCGCCGAAGAAGGCCTCACCATCGCCCAGGCCGACCTGCCGGACTACGCCGCGCTCGACCTGAAAATGGACGGCGACTCCGGCCTGGTGCTGCTGCCCAAGCTGCTGGAACTCGACCCGGAAATGCGCGTGGTGATCCTCACCGGTTACTCCAGCATCGCCACCGCCGTTGAGGCCATCAAGCGCGGCGCCTGCAACTACCTGTGCAAGCCGGCGGACGCGGATGATGTGCTGGCGGCGCTGCTCTCCGAACACGCCGACCTCGACACCCTGGTTCCGGAAAACCCGATGTCGGTGGACCGTTTGCAGTGGGAGCACATCCAGCGTGTGCTGACCGAACACGAAGGCAATATCTCCGCCACTGCCCGTGCGTTGGGCATGCACCGCCGCACCCTGCAGCGCAAATTGCAGAAGCGTCCGGTACGACGCTGAACCTAGGCTGAACAACCCGCTTCAGGCCGCACGGAGCCCTGAACCGATCAACTATGATCGGTTCAAACACCTGTCTCCTCTTTCCTACCGAGCCTGAACCATGAATCAGAACGCTGAGTACTCTGCGGTCAACGATGCTGTGCGCGGGCAATTCCTACCCAGGGTGTGGCGGCTGATCACCCCTTACTGGCGCAGTGAAGAGAAGGGCCAGGCCTGGCTGCTGTTGTTGGTCGTGTTGGGCCTGTCGCTGTTCAGCGTGGCCGTCTCTGTGTGGTTCAACAGCTGGAACCGCGACTTCTACAACGCCCTCGAACACAAAGACTACGACGCCTTCACCCACCTGCTGATGTACTTCAGCGTGATCGCCGTGGTGGCGATTGTGACCGGTGTGTTCACCTCTTATCTGCAGCAAATGCTCACCATCCGCTGGCGTCGCTGGTTGACGGAAACCTATTTCGCCCGGTGGCTGGGCCACAAGAACTACTACCACCTGGAATACGGCGGCTATACCGATAACCCTGACCAGCGGATCTCCGAAGACCTCAACGCGTTTACCAACGGTACGCTGACTCTGGGGTTGGGTTTTATCAGTAACCTGGTGACCCTGGTGTCGTTCTCGGTGATTCTGTGGGGTGTGTCCGGCAGCATCGAGGTGTGGGGCATCACGATTCCGGGCTACATGTTCTGGGCCGCGCTGGTGTATGCGGTGGTCGGCAGTTGGTTGACGCACTTGATCGGTCGAAAGTTGATCGGGCTGAGCAACCGCCAGCAACGCTTCGAAGCCGACTTGCGTTTCAGCCTTGTGCGGGTGCGGGAGAATGCCGAAAGCATCGCGCTGTTCAATGGCGAACCCAATGAACACCAGCAATTGAGTGCGCGGTTCGGGCGGGTGTGGAGCAACTTCTGGAGCATCATGCAGGTCAAGAAGCGCCTGAGTTTTTTCACCAGCGGTTATTCCCAGATCGCGATTATCTTTCCCTTTGTGGTCGCGGCACCGCGTTACTTTGCCGGCAAGATCGAACTGGGCGTGCTGATGCAGGTGGCCCAGGCGTTTGGCAGTGTGCAGGGCAGCCTGAGCTGGTTTGTCGACGCCTACACCGTGCTCGCCAGTTGGCGTGCCACTTGTGATCGCCTGCTGAGCTTCGGCCAGGCCATGGAAGAAAACGAAACCCGCGCCATGGGCATCGCGTTGCAGCAGCAGGGCGGGGATTTGCAGGTGAGCAATCTGAACCTGGATCTGGCGGACGGTCGCCATTTACTGCAAGGCGCCAACCTGACGGTGGCCGAGGGCGAGCGCTTGATGCTCAGTGGTCGCTCCGGCAGCGGTAAGTCAACCCTGCTGCGGGCGATGGGCAACCTGTGGCCCAACGGCCACGGCAATATTCGATTGCCGGCCGAGCGTTATCTGTTCCTGCCGCAAAAGCCGTATCTGCCGATTGGCACGTTGAAGGCGGTGTTGAGTTATCCACAGGCGGATGGCGCCTATCCGGCAGAACGTTATGCACAGGTCCTGGAGACCTGCCGCCTGCCGCACCTCATCTCGCGCCTGGACGAAGCCAACCATTGGCAGCGCATGCTCTCACCGGGCGAACAGCAGCGCCTGGCCTTCGCCCGCGCGTTGCTGTTCGCGCCGCAGTGGCTGTACATGGACGAAGCCACGTCGGCCATGGATGAAGAGGATGAGGCGACGTTGTACCAGGCGTTGATCGATCAGTTGCGGGGGCTGAGCATCGTCAGCGTGGGGCATCGCAGCAGCCTCAAGCGTTTCCACGGGCGGCATGTGCGGATCGAGGGTGGGCTGCTTCAGGAACAACCCCTGGCTTGAGACCTGACTCGGTCAATGTGATCTGGAGAGTGAGTTCCCACAAAAAAGCCCGGCTGATCATTGATCAGCCGGGCTTTTTGTATTGCTTGAATAGACTTACTTCTTCAAGCCGTAATGCTCATCCAACATGCCTGGGGCGTTCGGCGTTTTTGGCGCGTAGTCCCGTGGTGGCTCCTGGTTTTCCCGGGGAGGGGTCAGGCGTTCCCGTGGAGTTTGCGGTGCATCGGAATGCAACGCGGCCAGCAGACGCTGACGGGTGATGTCGTCGAGGGCCAGGCGGTTAGCGCCATCGGCGAGGTGATCCTGTACTTCCTGATAGCTCTGAGTGAGCTTCTTGACCAGGTTGGCGGTGCTGTTGAAGTGGGTAACAACCTCGTTCTGATAACTGTCAAAACGTTCCTGAATGTCATCCAACTGACGCTGCGTGCGGTTAGGCGCGGCATTCGGCAGCAAGCGAGCAACCAGGAAACCAATGGCGACACCGGCAACCAGGGCAAGAGTCGGCAACAACCAAACTAAGAGCGAGTGTTCCACGAGTCCTTCCTCTATAAACGGCTTTGCTTTACGTTAACGGCTCAAACCTGCGCTGTATACCGCGATTAAGCTCGCAATGATGCCATGCACAGACTTTTAGCTAGACGAGTCGACCCTTTGAGAGGTCACGGAGTTCATTCCTTGCTCATGCGTGAAACCCCCGTTTTGATCGATGGCCCGGTAGGCCAATTGGAAGCCCTGTACCTGGATCACCCCGAGCCACGTGGCCTGGCGCTGATCTGCCACCCTAACCCGGTGCAGGGCGGGACCATGCTCAATAAAGTCGTTTCGACCCTGCAACGCACCGCCCGCGATGCTGGTTTGATTACGTTGCGTTTCAATTACCGTGGTGTCGGCGCGAGTGCCGGTACCCACGACATGAGCACCGGCGAAGTCGACGATGCCGAAGCGGCCGCCACCTGGCTGCGGGAAAAACACCCCGACCTGCCGATGACGTTGCTCGGTTTTTCCTTCGGTGGTTATGTGGCCGCCAGCCTCGGTGGTCGCCTGGAAGCCAAGGGCGAAAAACTCGCCCATCTGTTCATGGTCGCCGCTGCCGTGATGCGCCTGCGCGAGACCGATGTGCTGCCCCAAGGCTGCCCGTTGACCGTGATCCAGCCGGAAACCGACGAAGTGGTCGACCCACAGACCGTCTACGACTGGTCCGCCGCCCTGAATCGCCCCCATACGCTTCTGAAAGTGGCAGAATGCGGACACTTTTTTCATGGCAAGCTCACCGATCTCAAGGATCTGGTGCTGCCGCGCCTCTCGAATTGATAGCAGTCTGATAAGCGATTACCCATGACGACGCGTACCCGTATCCTCACCGGCATCACCACCACCGGCACGCCGCACCTGGGCAACTACGCCGGTGCGATCCGCCCGGCGATCCTTGCCAGCCAGGACGCCAATGCCGATTCCTTCTACTTCCTGGCCGACTACCACGCCCTGATCAAATGCGATGACCCGCAGCGCATCCAGCGCTCGCGTATGGAAATCGCCGCGACCTGGCTGGCCGGCGGCCTGGATGTAAACCGGGTGACCTTCTATCGCCAGTCCGACATCCCGGAAATCCCCGAGCTGACCTGGCTGCTGACCTGCGTAGCCGCCAAGGGCCTGCTCAACCGCGCCCACGCCTACAAAGCCTCGGTGGACAAGAACGTGGAAACCGGCGAGGACCCGGATGCGGGCATCACCATGGGCCTGTACAGCTACCCGGTGCTGATGGCGGCGGACATCCTGATGTTCAACGCCCACAAAGTGCCGGTCGGCCGTGACCAGATCCAGCACGTGGAAATGGCCCGCGACATCGGCCAGCGTTTCAACCACCTGTTCGGCAATGGCAAAGAATTCTTCACCATGCCCGAGGCGTTGATCGAAGAAAGCGTCGCCACCTTGCCTGGCCTGGACGGCCGCAAGATGTCCAAGAGCTACGACAACACCATCCCGTTGTTCACCAGCGCCAAGGACATGAAAGACGCCATCTCGCGGATCGTCACCGACTCGCGCGCGCCGGGCGAAGCCAAGGACCCGGACAACTCGCACCTGTTCACCTTGTACCAGGCATTCGCGACCAAGGCCCAGGAAGAAGAATTCCGCGGCGAACTGCTGCAAGGCCTGGGCTGGGGCGAGGCCAAGAGCCGTCTGTTCCAACTGTTGGACGGCCAACTGGGCGAAGCCCGCGAGCGCTACCATCAACTGATGTCGCGCCCGTCGGACATGGAAGACCTGCTGCTGGTCGGCGCCAAGAAGGCCCGTGCCGTAGCGGCGCCGTTCCTCGCCGAGTTGCGTGAAGCGGTGGGCTTGCGTTCGTTCGTCGAGCAGGCTGCGGCGCCGGTCAGCACCAAGAAGAAAGCCGCAAAAGCTGCGCGCTTTGTGAGCTTTCGCGAAGACGACGGCAGCTTCCGCTTCCGCCTGTTGGCTGCCGATGGGGAGCAACTGCTGCTGTCGCGCAACTTTGCCGACGGCAAAGCCGCTGGCGCGGTAACCAAGCAATTGCAAAGTGGTGTGATGCTGGACGTGCGCCCCGAGGCCCTGGGCTTCAGCGTCTGGCTGGACGGTGCGGCCGTGGCCGACAGCGCTCAGTTCGCCGACAGCGCGACCCGCGATGCGGCCGTGCAGGCATTACGCATTGCGTTGACCCCCATCGAGGATTAACCCGACCAAGGGTTGATTGCCATTATCCGGGGCCGTCGTTACAGTGACGGCCCGTTTTTGTTGCCTTGCTAACGAAATTATGACGCCCCTAGAACGATATCAAGCTGATCTGAAACGCCCTGAATTCTTCCATGACGCGGCCCAGGAAACGGCGGTGCGTCATTTGCAGCGCCTGTACGACGACCTGGTCGCGGCCTCGCAAAGCAAGCCAGGGATGCTCGGCAAGCTGTTTGGCAAGAAAGACCGCACGCCGGTCAAAGGCTTGTACTTCTGGGGCGGCGTGGGCCGTGGCAAGACCTACCTGGTCGACACCTTCTTCGAAGCGCTGCCGTTCAAGGAAAAGGTCCGCACGCACTTCCACCGCTTCATGAAGCGTGTGCACGAAGAGATGAAGACCCTGCCGGGTGAGAAAAACCCGCTGACCATCATCGCCAAGCGTTTCTCCGATGAAGCGCGGGTCATCTGCTTCGATGAATTCTTCGTCTCCGACATCACCGACGCCATGATCCTCGGCACCCTGATGGAAGAGCTGTTCAAGAACGGCGTGACCCTGGTCGCCACCTCGAACATCGTGCCGGACGGCCTGTACAAGGACGGCTTGCAGCGTGCGCGCTTCCTGCCGGCCATCGCCTTGATCAAGCAGAACACTGAAATCGTCAACGTCGACAGCGGCGTCGACTACCGCCTGCGTCACCTGGAGCAAGCGGAGCTGTTTCACTTTCCGCTGAACGAAGCCGCCCACGAAAGCCTGCGCAAGAGCTTCCGCGCGCTGACGCCGGAATGCACCCAGGCGGTGGAAAACGACAAGTTGATGATCGAGAACCGCGAAATCATCGCGCTGCGTACCTGCGATGACGTGGCGTGGTTTGAATTCCGCCAACTGTGCGACGGCCCGCGCAGCCAGAACGACTACATCGAACTGGGCAAGATCTTTCACGCGGTGATCCTGAGCGGCGTGGAGCAGATGAGCGTCACCACCGACGACATCGCGCGACGTTTTATCAATATGGTCGACGAATTCTACGACCGTAACGTCAAGCTGATCATCTCGGCGGAAGTCGAGCTCAAGGACCTGTATACCGGTGGCCGTTTGAACTTTGAGTTCCAGCGCACGTTGAGCCGCTTGCTGGAAATGCAGTCCCACGAGTTCCTGTCGCGCGGACACAAACCCTAAGCGATTTCCAGAGCACTGGAGATCCAATGTGGGAGGGGGCTTGCCCCCGATAGCGGTGTGTCAGTGATAGATGTACTGGCTGACACACTGCCATCGGGGGCAAGCCCCCTCCCACATTTGCTTACGCGGCCTGCTGGAACTGCTGGCGATACTGGTTCGGCGACAACTCCGTGTGCTGCCTGAACAACCGCGCAAAGAAACTCGCATCGTCGTAACCCACCTCATAACTGATGGTCTTGATGCTCTTGCGGCTGCCCGAGAGCAGGCCCTTGGCCGTCTCGATACGCAGGCGCTGCAGGTAATGCAGCGGTTTGTCACCCGTCGCCGTCTGGAAGCGCCGCATGAAGTTGCGGATGCTCATGCCATGTTCGCGGGCGACGTCTTCGAAGCGGAACTTGTCGGCAAAGTGCTCTTCGAGCCAGTGCTGGATCTGCAGGATGATCACGTCCTGGTGCAGCTTCTGCCCGCCAAAACCAATGCGTCCCGGCGAATAGTTGCGCTGCACTTCATAGAGAATGTCGCGGGCCACCGCCTGGGCGATGTTGGCGCCGCAGAAGCGTTCGATCAGGTAGATGTAAAGGTCGCACGCTGAGGTAGTGCCGCCGGCGCAATACAGGTTGTCGGCGTCGGTGAGGTGCTTGTCCTGATTGAGCTGCACTTTGGGAAAGCGTTCGCTGAAGGCATTGAAGAACCGCCAGTAGGTAGTCGCCTCCTTGCCATCGAGCAGCCCGGCTTCGGCCAGCCAGAACACCCCGGTGGCTTCGCCGCAGAGCACGGCGCCGCGTGCGTGTTGTTCGCGCAGCCACGGCAGTACTTGGGGGTAGCGGGTGCAGAGGGCGTCGAAGTCATCCCAGAAGGCCGGCAGCACGATGATGTCGGCGTCTTCGAGGCCGCCGTCTACCGGCATGATCACATCGCTGAAGCTGCGCACCGATTGCCCGTCGGGGCTGACCAGGCGCGTTTCGAACGCCGGCGTCAGGCCCAGGCCTTGCTGTTTGCCGTAACGCAGGCTTGCGAGGTGGAAGAAATCCTTGGCTTGCATGAGGGTTGAAGCGAATACCCGATCAATGGCCAAAATGCTGACGCGCCGCAGGGGCGTGGAGATTTGGTTAGACATAATTTCATTTATTCTTATAGGGGAAAGTGGTCACCAGACGGCTGGATCGTCTTATTTTTTGTCGCATGTGTCCAGTGTCCTGTGACGTCTTCGCGGCATAGGCTCTGTTGGCTGGTCTTTGTCCGACAATCCCCGCAGGTGACCCATGATTCCCAGAACTTTGTTCAGCCCCGAACACGAACTCTTTCGCGACAGCGTGCGCACTTTCCTTGAAAAAGACGCCGCGCCGTTCCATGGGCAATGGGAAAAACAGGGGTATGTCGACCGCAGTCTGTGGAGCAAGGCGGGGGAGGCGGGCATGTTGTGTTCCCATCTGCCGGAAGAATATGGCGGCTTGGGGGCGGACTTTCTCTACAGCGCGGTAGTGATCGAGGAGATCAGTCGGCTGGGCCTGACCGGGATTGGTTTCTCCCTGCATTCGGACATCGTCGCGCCCTACATCCTGCATTACGGCAGCGAGGCGCTGAAGCACAAATACTTGCCCAAATTGATCTCCGGCGAGATGGTCACCGCCATTGCGATGACCGAGCCGGGCGCCGGGTCCGACCTGCAAGGGGTCAAGACCACGGCCGTGCTGGACGGCGATGAGTATGTAATCAACGGCTCCAAGACCTTCATCACCAACGGCTATCTGGCCGAACTGGTGATCGTCGTGGCCAAGACCGATCCCAAGGCTGGCGCGAAGGGCACCAGCCTGTTTCTGGTGCAGGCCGATACGCCGGGCTTCGCCAAGGGCAAGCGCCTGGAAAAGGTGGGCATGAAGGCCCAGGACACCTCGGAGCTGTTCTTCCAGGACGTGCGGGTGCCCAAGGAAAACCTGTTGGGTCAGGCGGGCATGGGCTTTGCCTACTTGATGCAGGAACTGCCCCAAGAGCGATTGACCGTGGCCATCGGCGCGATCACCTCAGCCGAAGCGGCGTTGCAGTGGACGCTGGCCTACACCCGCGAGCGCAAGGCGTTCGGCAAGGCGATTGCCGATTTCCAGAACACCCGGTTCAAGTTGGCAGAGATGGCGACAGAGATTCAGATCGGCCGCGTGTTCGTCGACAAGTGCATGGCGCTGCACCTGGAGGGCAAGCTGGATGTGCCTACGGCGGCGATGGCCAAGTACTGGGCCACCGACCTGCAATGCAAGGTGCTTGACGAGTGTGTGCAGTTGCACGGCGGTTACGGCTTCATGTGGGAATACCCGATCGCGCGGGCCTGGGCGGATGCGCGAGTGCAGCGGATTTATGCGGGGACCAACGAGATCATGAAGGAGATTATTGCGCGGGCGCTTTGATTGTGTGGTGTTGCTGAAGGCCTTGTCGGGGGCAAGCCCCCTCCCACATTTGAATGTATTCACAAGTCAAAATGTGGGAGCGGGCTTGCCTGCGATAGCGATCCAAAGATCAATCAAGGCGCTGGATTCGGATGGTCCTTCTGAATCGCCTCGATCCCTTCCAGCACTTCCTTCGACAGCTTCAGATCAGCACTGGCGATGTTGCTGTCCAGTTGCTCCAGCGACGTTGCGCCAATGATATTGCTGGTCACAAACGGCTGCTGCGTCACAAACGCCAGCGCCATCTGCGCCGGGTCCAAACCATGTTCCCGCGCCAATGCCACATAACGGCTGCATGCCGCTTCCGACTGCGGGTTGAAGTAGCGGCTGAAACGGCTGTACTCGGTCAGGCGTGCCTTGGCCGGGCGGGCGCCGCCTTCGTATTTGCCGCTGAGCATGCCGAACGCCAGGGGCGAGTAGGCGAGCAGGCCGCACTGTTCACGAATGGCGACTTCCGCCAGGCCCACTTCAAAGCTGCGATTGAGCAGGTTGTAGGGGTTCTGGATCGACACTGCGCGGGTCCAGCCACGGGCTTCGGCCAGGGCGAGGAATTTCATGGTGCCCCACGGGGTTTCGTTGGACAGGCCGATGTGGCGGATCTTGCCGGCCTTCACCTGTTCGTCCAGCGCTTCGAGGGTTTCTTCCAGTGGAGTGAGGTCGTCTTCGTCCTTGTGCTTGTAGCTCAATTGGCCGAAAAAGTTGGTGCTGCGCTCTGGCCAGTGCAGTTGATAGAGGTCGATCCAGTCGGTCTGCAGGCGCTTGAGGCTCGCGTCCAGGGCATCGACAATGTGCTTGCGGTTGTGGCGCAGGTGGCCGTCGCGGATGTAGTCGATGGTGTTGCCGGGGCCGGCGATCTTGCTGGCGAGGATCCAGTCGGCGCGGTCACCACGGCTTTTGAAGTAATTACCGATGTAACGTTCGGTGGTGGCGTAGGTGTCGGCCTTGGGCGGCACCGGGTACATTTCCGCCGTGTCGAGGAAGTTGATCCCCGCGGCCTTGGCCCGTTCGATCTGCGCGAAGGCCTCTGCCTCGCTGTTCTGCTCACCCCAGGTCATGGTGCCCAAGGCTATCGCGCTCACGTTCAGATCCGTACGGCCCAGCTGTCGATAATCCATCGGGTACTCCTTCGGGGAAAACAATCATAAAAGCAGGTTGAATTTTTTTTCGCAATCTGCATAATTGCCCACCTCTTTCTGCAGTGGAAGTGATGCGCCGCCTGCCGAAGAATCTTGCCGTTGAACGGACGCGCCGACCCGAGCCCCCGATAGCGTCTGTATCCGGCTGCCTTTGACTTGTCAAAGTACGCACTATTCAGTAAGATCCGCCGTCTAATTTACAGGGCGGCCCCTGAGGCTATTAAAGAATGACAACTTTTACTGCAAAACCGGAAACAGTTCAGCGCGACTGGTTTGTCGTCGACGCCGCTGGTCAGACCCTGGGTCGTCTGGCCACTGAAGTCGCCAGCCGTCTGCGTGGCAAGCACAAGCCTGAGTACACCCCTCACGTTGATACCGGTGACTACATCGTTATCATCAACGCTGAGCAGGTACGTGTTACCGGCAACAAAGCGCAAGACAAAATGTACTACCGTCACTCCGGTTTCCCAGGCGGTATCAAGTCTTCGAACTTCGAAGGCCTGATCTCCAAGAAGCCTGAAGCCCCGATCGAAATCGCGGTCAAAGGTATGCTGCCTAAGGGCCCTCTGGGTCGCGATATGTTTCGCAAGCTGAAAGTCTATGCGGGCGCTGTACACCCTCATGCTGCTCAGCAGCCCCAAGAACTGAAGTTTTAACGGAATAGTTCATTATGTCGGCGACTCAAAATTACGGCACTGGCCGTCGCAAAACCGCAACCGCACGCGTTTTCCTGCGTCCGGGCACTGGCAACATCTCGATCAACAACCGCACTCTGGAAAATTTCTTCGGTCGCGAAACTGCCCGCATGGTAGTTCGTCAGCCGCTGGAACTGACCGAGACTGTTGAGAAGTTCGACATCTACGTCACCGTTATCGGTGGCGGTGTAAGTGGTCAAGCTGGCGCAATCCGCCACGGTATCACTCGCGCTCTGATGCAGTACGACGAAACCCTGCGTGGCGCTCTGCGCAAAGCTGGCTTCGTTACTCGCGATGCCCGTGAAGTTGAACGTAAGAAAGTCGGTCTGCGTAAAGCGCGTAAGCGTCCGCAGTACTCGAAGCGTTAATTCGCTTTACGTTCCACAAAAACGCCCAGCCTCCTCACGGAGCTGGGCGTTTTTTATTGCCTGCGATTTATCCACATTTTTTGCCGTGACAACTTGCCACATCCGTAGACCCCCTATACTACAAGGCCTGGAGGCTGAGTCCTGGGCAATTCCCTTGTCATACGTGGGGCTTTTCATTACCATCCGACAAAATTTTTATAAGTAAAGATTCAACACTTAGTAGACGCCTGATTTAACAGGCCAAAAAGCTGATGGGAGAGGACTGAATGAGCAATGACGGCGTGAATGCAGGCCGGCGTCGCTTCTTGGTAGCAGCCACATCCGTGGTGGGTGCTGCAGGAGCGGTGGGGGCTGCGGTCCCGTTCGTGGGGTCATGGTTTCCCAGTGCCAAGGCGAAAGCCGCAGGTGCACCGGTGAAGGTGAATGTCAGCAAGATCGAGCCAGGCCAGCAGATGATTGCTGAGTGGCGCGGCCAGCCGGTTTTCATTGTTCGCCGTACCGAGGAAATCCTGGGGAATCTCAAGAAGATTGAAGGCCAGTTGTCTGACCCCCAATCCGAGAAATCCGACCAACCCGCCTACGCCAAGAACGAAGCACGTTCGATCAAGCCAGAGATCCTGCTGCTGGTTGGTCTGTGTACCCACCTGGGTTGCTCACCCACCTTCCGCCCGGAAGTAGCGCCTGTCGACTTGGGCAAGGACTGGGTCGGCGGTTATTTCTGCCCGTGCCACGGCTCCCATTACGACCTTGCCGGCCGCGTCTACAAGTCCCAGCCTGCGCCACTGAATCTGCCCGTGCCGCCGCATACCTACGAAACTGACGACCTCATAGTCATTGGCCTCGATAAGGAGAACGCGTGATGAGCAAGTTCATGGATTGGGTGGATGCGCGCTTCCCCGCCACTAAAATGTGGGAAGACCATCTCAGCAAATATTACGCGCCAAAAAACTTCAATTTCTTCTACTTCTTTGGCTCCCTGGCGCTGTTGGTGCTGGTCAACCAGATTGTCACCGGCGTCTGGCTGACGATGAGCTACACGCCTTCGGCGGAAGAGGCGTTCGCCTCCGTCGAATACATCATGCGTGACGTCGAATACGGTTCCATCCTGCGCCTGTTGCACTCCACCGGTGCGTCGGCGTTCTTTATCGTCGTCTACCTGCACATGTTCCGTGGCCTGCTCTACGGCTCATACCAGAAGCCCCGCGAGTTGGTGTGGGTGTTCGGCATGTTGATCTACCTGGCGCTGATGGCTGAAGCCTTCATGGGCTACCTGCTGCCATGGGGCCAGATGTCGTACTGGGGCGCCCAGGTGATCATCTCGCTGTTTGGTGCGATCCCGGTGATCGGCAACGACCTGACCCAGTGGATTCGCGGTGACTACCTGATCTCTGGCATCACCCTGAACCGCTTCTTCGCCTTGCACGTGGTGGCCCTGCCGATTGTGATCCTGGGCCTGGTGGTGCTGCACATCCTGGCGCTGCACGAAGTGGGTTCCAACAACCCGGACGGCGTGGACATCAAGAAGCACAAGGACGAGAACGGCATCCCGCTGGACGGCATTCCATTCCACCCTTACTACACCGTAAAAGACATCGTCGGCGTAGTCGTGTTCTTGTTCGTGTTCTGCTCGATCGTGTTCTTTTTCCCGGAGATGGGCGGTTATTTCCTGGAGAAGCCTAACTTCGAACAGGCCAACGCCTTCAAGACCCCCGAGCACATTGCCCCGGTGTGGTACTTCACGCCGTTCTACGCAATCTTGCGGGCAATCCCCGACAAGCTGATGGGCGTAATCGCCATGGGCGCGGCCATCGCCGTGCTGTTCGTGTTGCCTTGGCTCGACCGCAGCCCGGTCAAATCCATGCGCTACAAAGGCTGGCTGAGCAAGATCTGGCTGTGGGTGTTCTGCATTTCGTTCGTGATCCTGGGCGTGCTGGGCGTACTGGCGCCAACCCCTGAGCGTACGTTGCTGTCGCAGGTCTGCACCTTCCTGTACTTCGCCTACTTCATTCTGATGCCGTTCTACACCCGGCTTGAGAAGACCAAACCGGTTCCGGAAAGGGTGACTGGCTGATGAAAAAATTATTTGTTGCATTGATGCTTGCGGCGCTGCCGCTACTGTCTTTCGCTGCCGAGCACGGCGCGGAGCTGGAAAAAGTCGATATCGACGTGTCGGACAAGGCCGCCATGCAGGACGGTGCGCGCACCTTCGCCAACTACTGCATGGGCTGCCATAGCGCCAAGTTCCAGCGTTACGAGCGGGTTGCCGATGATTTGGGCATTTCCCACGAACTGATGCTGGATAAGTTGGTGTTCACCGGTGCCAAGATTGGCGACCACATGAACATCGGCATGCAACCGGCGGATGCCAAGGCCTGGTTCGGTGCGGCACCGCCTGACCTGACCCTGGTGGCCCGTGTGCGCGGCACCGATTGGCTATATGGCTACCTCAAGTCGTTCTACGAGGATCCGACGCGCCCTTACCGCGTGAACAACCGCGTATTCCCGAACGTCGGCATGCCTAACGTTCTGGTCGGCCTTCAAGGCAAGCAAGTGGTAGGATGCAAGCAGATCCAGGTCGTTGAAGACGGCAAGAAGCAATACGATCCGCTGACTGGCACGCCTCTGACTCATGAAGCGTGCGATCAACTGAAGATCGAAACCCCCGGTTCGCTGACTGACGAGCAGTTCGACGAGAAGGTCAAGAACCTCGTGACCTTCCTGGCCTACTCGGCCAACCCGGTCAAACTGCAGCACCAGCGTATCGGTACTTACGTCTTGCTCTACCTGGCTTTCTTCTTTGTATTCGCCTATCTGCTCAAACGCGAATACTGGAAGGATGTGCATTGATCCAACCGTAAGCAATTGCTGTTAATCTTGCGCGCCCAGCGGCATCTCTGAACACGTAGCGACGGGTTGAACCGCCGTTACAGAGATGCTTTCTGGGCGCGCTCGTTTTTGAGCTTTCGATAATTTCAACAAGCGAGGAGGACCGCCATGGGCGTGACCAATCGGTTGGCCTGTTACTCCGACCCCGCCGACCACTATTCCCACCGAGTACGTATCGTGCTCGCAGAGAAGGGTGTCAGCGCCGAGATCATCACTGTGGAGGCGGGCCGTCATCCGCCAAAGCTGATCGAAGTGAACCCTTACGGCAGCTTGCCCACCCTGGTCGATCGTGACCTGGCGTTGTGGGAGTCGACCGTGGTGATGGAATACCTGGATGAGCGTTACCCTCATCCGCCTTTGCTGCCGGTGTATCCGGTGGCGCGTGCCAACAGCCGCCTGCTGATCCATCGGATCCAGCGCGACTGGTGTGGGCTGGTGGATGTGATTCTGGATTCGCGCAGTAAAGAGGCGGCCCGTGTCGTGGCGCGCAAGGAATTGCGCGAGAGCCTGACCGGTGTTTCGCCGCTGTTCGCCGACAAACCTTTTTTCCTGAGTGAGGAACAAAGTTTGGTGGATTGCTGCCTATTACCGATACTCTGGCGTTTGCCGATTCTCGGTATTGAACTGCCGCGGCCCGCCAAGCCGCTGCTTGATTACATGGAGCGCCAGTTTGCGCGTGAGGCTTTCCAGGCGAGTCTGTCTGGTGTCGAACGCGATATGCGCTAAGGCTTAAGGAGCCGTTGATGAACTCCAGTCGACCTTACCTGGTCCGCGCGCTCTACGAGTGGATTGTGGATAACGATTGCACCCCGCACATGCTGGTCAATTCCGAATTTGCTGCGGTTCAGGTACCGCAGGGTTTTGCCAGTGACGGACAGATTGTGCTGAACGTATCGCCGAGTGCCGTGCGCCACCTGCACATGGACAATGAAGCGGTCAGTTTCGAAGGGCGTTTTGGCGGTGTGCCGCATACGCTCTACGTGCCAATTGGCGCCATTCTCGGGATCTACGCCCGTGAGAATGGCCAAGGCATGGTGTTTGATCTGGAGTCGCCTTTCGAGGACGACGAATCGATCGAAAACGAAGACGGTGATGATTTGCCACCACCGGATGCCGAGCCACCGCGTCCAAGCGGCCGGCCTAGCCTGAAAGTGGTGAAGTAAGCGGCATTCGCCTTCGGGTGTGCTGGAAAAATGCCTCGATCTGTATCGAGGCATTTTTTTGCGCGCAGGATATAAGTGAAAGTCGCGACTGAACAGTGATCGTACAACCACCATGGGCTATGATGCCTCTTTACTCAACCGAGATAGATGACCCCACATGGAAAACGCCAGCACCGCCCCTCGTCTTCCCCGCAAGCGCCGCAGCCTTGCCCAGGAATTGGTCACGGTGCTGTCCGAGCAGATCCGTGACGGCGAACTCAAACGGGGCGACAAGCTGCCCACCGAGTCTGCGATCATGGAAGCCCATGGCGTCAGTCGCACGGTAGTGCGTGAAGCCATCTCCCGTTTGCAGGCCGCAGGGCAAGTGGAAACCCGCCATGGCATCGGCACGTTTGTGCTGGACACGCCAAGCCCAAGCGGTTTCCGCATTGACCCGGCGACAGTGGTGACATTGCGCGATGTACTGGCGATCCTGGAGTTGCGCATCAGTCTGGAAGTGGAGTCCGCTGGCCTGGCCGCCCTGCGCCGCAGCGATGAGCAACTGGCCGCCATGCGCGCGGCGCTGGATGCCCTGAATGAAAGTGCGGCGCACGCCGGCGATGCGGTCGCATCCGACTTCGCGTTCCACCTGGAAATCGCGCTGTCCACCGGTAACCGCTACTTCACCGACATCATGACCCACCTGGGCACCAGCATCATTCCGCGTACCCGCCTGAATTCGGCGCGCCTGGCCCATGATGACCAGCAACATTACATGGGGCGCCTGAGCCGCGAGCACGAAGAGATCTACGAGGCGATCGCCCGTCAGGATTCGGATGCGGCGCGGGCGGCGATGCGGTTGCATCTGACCAACAGCCGCGAGCGGCTGCGCCATGCCCATGAAGAGGCGGAGGCGCAGCGCGGATAGGTGGTGTCACGACAAGATTTTTACCGTGAGTGGCTCCGAGTCCCAATCCCCCGACTCGCTGCGTATGAGGTAGCGAATCTCTACCGTCTTGTTGGAATAGCCCTTCAGGTCGTTGGACGACAGGGAAAACTTGAGGTTGCTGGTTTTCACGAAGTCTTCCTGGTCTTCGTCGAACGTTCCTGCGGGCTGAAAATCGCTTTTGAAGTCCGGTAATTCAGGATCCGGTCCGACAATGAGGCATACGCTTGCGCTGGCCGGAATGTCATTGGGTTCAGGAATGGAAAATTCGAGTAGTTGGTTGCTCGCCAGCCTCACTTCGGCATTGTTCGAAGAGGTGGAGCCAGCCATGCTGGGGGCTTCATAAGACATAGTTGTTTACTCCTCTGCATAGAAGCCAGAGAGCCTGGCTCCTACGCGGCGTTATCCTCTTTATTGAGATTTAGCGTAACTGTCAGAAATCACAGTATCGACAAGCGGTGCCGGTTAAATCGGAGTATTCGGCTTGTAATCCTTCAGCAACAAATACGTACTCCACCCCCACCAATCATCCGTCCAGTGCTTGTCGTTCAGGTCATTCACGTCCTTGCGACGCAGTACTTTGTCTCCCTCCAGCTTGAACAGCGGCGAGAAGTTATTCGCCGGGTTCTGTGCTGCATTCAGGTCCGGCACGTACAACGGTGCCTTGAAGTTGGCCGGGGAGGGCGCCACACCGCTGATGAAGGTCTCGAAGATCTCATCGGCGGATGCCTGGACGGCGCGTTTGACCTGCACGCGATTGGCCGCATCGATGGCGTCGAAGTAGCGTTTATCGCCATAGGCATGCCACTCGTCACCCATGGCATTGCGCACCTTGAGTCCGAATTTGCTGTCTTCATCGTGCATGAAGCGACTGATCAATGAACCCAGCTCGCCCGGCGTGACCACCGCTGCCAGTTGCTTGCGCGGCACCCGCAGATGACCGGCGGAAAACAGATCGGTCAAGAAGTGATCAGCAAAACTGTTCATTGCGTAGGCCAGTTCCAATGCCTGATCGGTACCGGTGTGATGAGCGATCACCGCCTGTTGCAACGCTGCCGTGTGCCCTGCCAGGTAGGCCGAAAGTGCCCATTCGCCGAAGTGGTCGGCGTTGTCCGCCGCCAGTTTCAGGTAACGCCCCAGCGGTACCAGTGCCGAGACCGCACTGCCGCCCCCGGTGATGCGGTTCCATTCTTCGGACAACGTGTCACCCAACGCGTCGTAGGCTTCATGGGGTTGTTTGCCATCTTTGATGGCTTGGTTGACCGCGCTGATTTCCTTTTGCATCACTGCAAGGATCTTGCCGGCTTCTTGCCGCGAGGCAGGCAGCACCGCCAGCGAGTTAAAGGCGGCGGTAAAGCGTTGCACGCGCTCGGCAGGGGAGGCGCCATCACTGATCGGCTTGCCGGGAATGCCATAGAAGTCACCGCCCAGGGCAATGACTTGGCCGTAGCTCAGTGCCAGCCCGTTGGGCAGATGCAGTTCGACTTGCCGGGCGGGAATGGGTGGGGCGTCGGTGGTAAAGCGCAACAGCGTGTCGTCGCCGATGGCGGTGTGTTCGCCGCCTTCGAAACGCAGGGCCGGTTGGGTTCTTTCGGGTACTGCGAGATCAAGACCTGACATGTTAGCTCCTTGCTATGTCGTAGGAATCTTCCTTAATAACTGTATGTATATACAGCTATTGCGAGCATAGAGGATAAATTTCCTACGTCAAGAACTGCTGTCTCAACACGGTTTCAGGTGAAGGCCGATGAATTGCAGTTGACGAATCTTTTTATAGTTGTACGATGACGTACGACATCACCAAAACCAACAACAATCTTTCGACAGAAAGTCTTTACCCAGGGTGTTCGAATAATGAATCCACAAGAGCTGAAGTCCATCCTCTCCCACGGTCTGCTGTCTTTCCCGGTGACCGATTTCAACGCCCAGGGTGACTTCCACCAAGCGGGCTACATCAAGCGCCTTGAATGGCTGGCCCCTTATGGCGCCACCGCGTTGTTCGCCGCAGGTGGCACGGGTGAGTTTTTCTCCCTGGCGGCCAGCGAATATTCCCAAGTGGTAAAGACCGCTGTTGATACCTGCGCCACCAGCGTGCCGATCCTCGCCGGCGTAGGCGGTTCCACGCGCCAGGCCATCGAATACGCCCAAGAGGCCGAACGCCTGGGCGCCAAAGGCCTGCTGCTGCTGCCGCACTACCTCACCGAAGCCAGCCAGGACGGCGTTGCCGCCCACGTTGAAGCCGTGTGCAAATCGGTAAAAATCGGCGTGGTGGTCTACAACCGTAACGTGTGCCGCCTGACCGCTCCGCTGCTGGAACGCCTGGCCGAGCGCTGCCCGAACCTGATCGGGTACAAGGATGGCCTGGGTGACATCGAGTTGATGGTGTCGATCCGCCGTCGTCTGGGCGACCGTTTCAGTTACCTCGGCGGCCTGCCGACTGCAGAGGTTTACGCCGCTGCCTACAAGGCCCTGGGCGTGCCGGTGTACTCCTCGGCGGTGTTCAACTTCATTCCGAAAACCGCGATGGACTTCTACCACGCCATTGCCAAGGATGATCACGCCACCGTCGCCAAGATCATCGACGACTTCTTCCTGCCTTACCTGGACATCCGTAACCGCAAATCCGGTTATGCCGTGAGCATCGTCAAGGCCGGTGCAAAAATCGCCGGCTATGACGCAGGTCCGGTGCGTACGCCGCTGACCGACCTGCTGCCGGAAGAATACGAAGCCCTGGCCGCGCTGATCGACAAGCAAGGTCCGCAATAACCCATTAACAAGGCCGCTGAGTAATCAGCGGCCTTTTGCGTCAGGAGAAGATTCGTGTCCCAAGCAAAGCGTTTTGAAAACTACATCAATGGCGAGTGGGTAACCGGCGCCGACTACTGCACCAACCTCAATCCTTCGGAGTTGTCTGACGTCATTGGTGAATATGCCAAGGCAGACGTCGCCCAAGTCAACGCCGCCATCGACGCCGCCCGTGCTGCATTCCCGGCCTGGTCCACGTCCGGCATCCAGGCGCGTCACGACGCGCTGGATAAAGTCGGCAGCGAAATCCTCGCCCGCCGCGAAGAGCTCGGCACCCTGCTGGCCCGTGAAGAGGGCAAGACCCTGCCGGAAGCCATCGGTGAAGTGACCCGCGCCGGTAACATCTTCAAGTTCTTCGCCGGTGAATGCCTGCGTTTGTCCGGCGACTACGTGCCGTCGGTGCGTCCGGGCGTCAATGTTGAAGTCACCCGCGAAGCCCTCGGCGTGGTCGGCCTGATCACCCCATGGAACTTCCCGATCGCCATCCCTGCGTGGAAGATCGCCCCGGCCCTGGCCTACGGCAACTGCGTAGTGATCAAACCGGCGGAACTGGTTCCGGGCTGCGCCTGGGCGCTGGCCGAAATCATCTCCCGCGCCGGTTTCCCGGCCGGCGTGTTTAACCTGGTGATGGGCAGTGGTCGTGTGGTTGGCGACGTGCTGGTCAACAGCCCGAAAGTCGACGGCATCAGCTTCACCGGTTCCGTGGGTGTGGGCCGTCAGATCGCTGTCAGCTGCGTGTCGCGCCAGGCCAAAGTGCAGTTGGAAATGGGCGGCAAGAACCCGCAGATCATCCTCGACGACGCCGACCTCAAGCAGGCCGTCGAGCTGTCGGTACAGAGCGCGTTCTACTCCACTGGCCAGCGTTGCACCGCGTCCAGCCGTTTGATCGTGACTGCCGGGATTCACGACCAGTTCGTCGCGGCCATGGCCGAGCGCATGAAGTCGATCAAGGTCGGCCACGCGCTGAAAAGCGGTACCGACATCGGCCCGGTGGTTTCCCAGGCTCAGTTGGACCAGGACCTGAAATACATCGACATCGGCCAAAGCGAAGGCGCGCGGCTGGTCAGCGGTGGCGGCCTGGTGACCTGCGACACTGAAGGCTACTACCTGGCGCCGACACTGTTTGCCGACAGCGAAGCCGCCATGCGCATCAGCCGTGAAGAGATCTTCGGCCCGGTGGCCAACGTGGTGCGCGTAGCGGACTACGAGGCGGCGCTGGCCATGGCCAACGACACCGAGTTCGGCCTGTCGGCGGGTATTGCCACCACGTCGTTGAAATACGCCAACCACTTCAAACGCCACTCCCAGGCGGGGATGGTGATGGTCAACCTGCCGACGGCAGGCGTGGATTACCACGTTCCATTCGGTGGCCGTAAAGGCTCATCCTATGGCTCGCGGGAGCAAGGTCGCTATGCACAAGAGTTCTACACCGTGGTGAAAACCAGCTACATCGGCTCGTAACACGCACTACCCGTGGGAGCCGGACGCCTGCCGGCTCCCACACTGAACACACATAACTATTACCCGCAAAAAAAATAATTAGTGGGAGTACTTCTACATGCAAGCGACCAAGCCGACCCACGTCCGCTATTTGATCCTGCTCATGCTGTTCCTGGTGACCACGATCAACTACGCCGACCGGGCCACCATCGCCATCGCGGGCTCCAGCCTGCAAAAAGACCTCGGCATCGACGCGGTCACCCTCGGTTATATCTTCTCTGCATTCGGTTGGGCCTACGTGGCCGGGCAAATCCCCGGTGGCTGGCTGCTGGACCGTTTCGGCTCGAAAAAAGTCTATGCCCTGAGCATCTTCACCTGGTCGCTGTTCACCGTGCTGCAAGGCTACGTCGGTGAGTTTGGCGTCTCCACTGCGGTTGTTGCGCTGTTCATGCTGCGCTTTATGGTGGGCCTGGCCGAAGCGCCGTCCTTCCCCGGTAACGCGCGTATTGTCGCGGCTTGGTTCCCGACCGCTGAACGCGGTACGGCGTCGGCGATCTTCAACTCGGCGCAGTACTTCGCCACGGTGTTGTTCGCGCCATTGATGGGCTGGATCGTCTACCGCTTCGGCTGGCAGCACGTGTTTATCGTGATGGGCGTGATCGGCATCGTGTTCTCGCTGATCTGGCTGAAAGTTATCCACAGCCCGCGCCAGCACCCGATGATCAACGAAGCCGAGTTCAATCACATCGCCGCCAATGGTGCGATGGTCGATATGGACCAGGACAAAGGCAAAGGTAAGAAAACTGACGGGCCGAAGTGGGATTACATCCGCCAGTTGCTGACCAATCGCATGATGCTCGGCGTGTACCTGGGCCAGTACTGCATCAACGGCATCACATACTTCTTCCTGACCTGGTTCCCGGTGTACCTGGTACAGGACCGTGGCATGACCATCCTCAAGGCCGGTTTCATTGCCTCGTTACCGGCGATCTGCGGGTTTATCGGCGGTGTGCTCGGCGGTGTGATTTCCGACTACCTGCTGCGCAAGGGCCATTCCCTGACCTTCGCCCGCAAGGCTCCGATCATCGCTGGCCTGCTGGTCTCCAGCAGCATCATCGCGTGTAATTACGTCGACGTTGAATGGATGGTGGTGGGCTTTATGGCCCTGGCTTTCTTCGGCAAAGGCGTTGGCGCACTGGGTTGGGCGGTGGTGTCCGACACTTCGCCGAAACAGATCGCCGGCCTCAGCGGCGGCTTGTTCAACACCTTTGGTAACCTGGCTTCGATCACCACGCCCATCGTGATCGGCTACATCATCAGCACCACCGGTTCCTTCAAATGGGCCCTGGTGTTCGTCGGCGCCAACGCGCTGGTGGCGGTGTTCAGCTACCTGGTTATCGTCGGCCCGATCAAGCGTGTAGTACTCAAAGAGCCGCCAAGCAAGGGGCCAGAGTTGACCAACCTAACCGAAGCGCATTCCTGAGAGGCACCGTGATGCAGTTGATTGAACATGCCGACTCGCCGCGCTCGATTCGTTTGCACGAGCGTGACAACGTAGTGATCGTGGTCAATGACCAGGGCGTACCGGCCGGGACCGAGTTCCCGGACGGCCTGGTGACCTTGGAGTTCATCCCCCAGAGCCATAAAGTGACCCTGGAAGATATCCCCGAAGGCGGTCAGATTATTCGCTACGGCCAGACCATCGGTTATGCCTTGGCGCCGATTCCACGCGGCAGTTGGGTCCAGGAAAATCAACTGCGTATGCCTACCGCGCCGCCGCTGGACAGCTTGCCGTTGTCCACCGATGTGCCGCAAACCCAGGCGCCGCTGGAAGGGTTTACGTTCGAGGGTTATCGCAACGCCGACGGGACCGTGGGCACGCGCAATATCCTTGGCATCACCACCACGGTGCAGTGCGTGACCGGGGTGCTGGACCATGCGGTCAAGCGCATCAAGGACGAATTGCTGCCCAAGTACCCGAATGTCGATGACGTGGTGGCGCTGACCCACAGCTACGGCTGTGGCGTGGCAATTACCGCGACGGATGCCTATATCCCGATCCGAACCGTGCGCAACCTGGCGCGCAACCCAAACCTGGGGGGCGAAGCCTTGGTGATCGGCCTGGGCTGCGAGAAATTGCAGGCCGGGCAGGTGATGCACGACAACGACAGCTCGGTCGACCTGAGCGAGCCGTGGTTGTACAAGCTGCAGGATTCCAGCCACGGCTTTACCGAGATGATCGAGCAGATCATGGAACTGGCCGAAATCCGCCTGAAGAAACTCGACCAGCGCCGCCGCGAAACCGTGCCGGCGTCCGAACTGATCCTGGGCATGCAGTGCGGCGGCAGTGATGCGTTTTCCGGCATCACCGCCAACCCCGCGCTGGGTTACGCCTCGGACTTGTTGCTGCGAGCCGGGGCGACGGTGATGTTTTCCGAAGTCACTGAAGTACGCGATGCCATCTACTTGCTGACATCTCGGGCGCAGACGAAGGAAGTGGCCGAGGAACTGGTCAGGGAAATGGACTGGTACGACCGTTACCTGGCCAAGGGCGAAGCAGATCGCAGCGCCAATACCACGCCGGGCAACAAGAAGGGCGGGTTGTCGAACATTGTCGAGAAGTCCTTGGGCTCGATCGTCAAGTCCGGCAGCAGCGCGATCAACGGCGTGCTGGGCCCTGGCGAGCGGTTCAAGAGCAAGGGCCTGATCTTCTGCGCGACGCCGGCCAGTGATTTTGTCTGCGGTACGCTGCAATTGGCGGCGGGGATGAACCTGCACGTGTTTACCACCGGCCGTGGCACGCCTTATGGGCTGGCGATGGCGCCAGTGGTGAAAGTGTCGACCCGTACGGAATTGGCGCAGCGTTGGCCGGACCTCATCGATATCGACGCTGGGCGCATTGCCACCGGGCGGGCGAGCATCGAGGAGTTGGGCTGGGAGTTGTTCCACTTCTACCTGGACGTGGCCAGCGGCAAGAAGCAGACCTGGGCGGAGCATCACAAGCTGCACAATGACATCACGTTGTTCAACCCGGCGCCGATTACCTGAGACCGAGTCGCCTGCATCGGGGGCAAGCCCCCTCCCACCTTGACCGAGTTCTAATTTTGAAATGTGGTCGAATGTGGGAGGGGCTTGCCCCCGATAGTGGTCTATCGGGCACTGCGCGTTTGTATGGCTTATCATTAGCCACCTAACGACGCTCACCAAGGTTCTCCCCGGCATGCTGGCTATCTTCCTCACCACCCTCACCATCACCGCGCCGGTATTCGCCATGCTGTTTCTGGGTGTGCTGCTCAAGCGCATCAATTGGATCAACGACAACTTTATCCACACGGCTTCGTCCCTGGTGTTCAACGTCACCATGCCGGCGCTGCTGTTTCTGGGCATCCTGCATGCCGACCTGCACTCGGCGCTCAAGCCGGGTCTGCTGATCTATTTCGCCGTCGCCACGCTGGCGAGCTTTGCGTTGGCCTGGGGCTGGGCGATTTTTCGCTGCAAGCGCGAAGACCGGGGCATCTATACCCAAGGCGCGTTTCGCGGCAATAACGGGGTGATCGGCCTGGCCTTGGCCGCCAGCATGTACGGCGACTACGGCATCTCTCTCGGTGCAATCCTCGCGGCGCTGGTGATCCTGTTCTACAACACCCTATCGACCATTGTGCTGGCGGTGTACAGCCCGGTGATCAAGTCCGACCCCTGGAGCATCTTCAAGAGTGTGGTGGCCAACCCGCTGATCATCAGCGTGATCGTGGCGGCGCCGTTTGCGTATTTTCAGATTGGTCTGCCTGGCTGGCTGGAAAAATCCATGCAATACCTGGCGGACACCACCTTGCCGCTGGCCTTGATCTGCATTGGCGGCACCTTGTCCCTGGCAGCGTTGCGCAAAAGCGGCAACATGGCGCTGAGCGCGAGCCTGATGAAGATGGTCTGGTTGCCGGTGGTCGCCACGCTGGGCGCCTGGCTGCTGGGCTTTCGCGGGCCGGAATTGGGGATTCTGTTCCTGTACTTCGGCGCGCCGACGGCCGCCGCCAGTTTCGTGATGGCCAGGGCGGCCGAAGGTAATCACGAGCTGGCGGCGGCGATTATTGTGATCACCACCTTGATGGCGGCGGTGACCACGAATATCGGTATTTTTGTGTTGCAGGCGGGTGGCTGGATCTAAGCTTCTTTCTGGTAGGTATCGATCACTTCCTGGGCAGCACGAAACGCATCGATCGCCGCCGGCACCCCTGCGTACACCGCACAGTGCAGCAATGCTTCGCGAATCTCTTCCACGGTGCAGCCATTGTTCAGTGCGCCGCGTACGTGCCCCTTCAGCTCTTGTGGGCACTTGAGCGCAGTCAGCGCCGCCAGGGTGATCAGGCTGCGCGTCTTCAGCGGCAACCCTTCGCGGTTCCACACACTGCCCCAGGCATGTTCATTGACGAAATCTTGCAGCGGCTGGCTGAACTCGGTGGCATTGCCCAATGCGCGGTCGACGAATACATCACCCATGACCTGGCGACGCATCTCAACCCCGGGTTTTTTCTGATCGGTCATTGCGATTCCCTCTTGTGTTGGCGGCGCCAGGCGCGCAGCGAGGTGAGCACCAGGAACACCACCAGCGCTGGCAGGATGTAATGCAGCATCAATTGTTCGAGTTTGGTGGCCAGGGGCATGCCGGTGGTGAACGCCATCACATGCAGCCCATACGCCAGGTACAACCCCAGTAACACCAGGCCTTCGGCGCGGGTCACGCGGTAACCGGTATAGAACACCGGCAGGCACAGCGCCACCACGCCGAGCATCACCGGCAGGTCGAAATCCAGGGCGTTGGGCGACACCGACAGCGGCGATGGCGCCAGCAGTGCCGTCAGCCCCAGCACACCCAGCAAGTTGAACAGGTTGCTGCCGATCACGTTGCCCACGGCAATTTCCCGCTCGCCGCGCAGGGCGGCAATCAGCGAAGTGGCCAGGCACGGCAGCGAGGTGCCGACGCCGATCAGCGTCAGGCCAATGATGCGTTCCGACAGACCCAGGTCGCTGGCCACGTCCACCGCCGCGCCGAGCAACAGGTGGCCGGCCAGCACCAGGATCAGAAAGCCGCCGAGCATCAGCAATACGCTGCTCAGCCAGGGCGCTCGGGCCACCGTGTCCAGCGTGCGCGGGCGGCGCGAGTGGCGCGTCTGGTAGTGCAGCACGCCAAGATAGGCGATCAGGGCGATCAGCAGCAGCAGGCCATCGACCGGCGTCAGTTCTTCATTGGCCGCCAGGGTAAACACCAGCAGGCCGGCGAGAATCATCACCGGGATATCCAGGCGCACCAACTGGCGCGAGACCCGCAAAGGGATGATCAGCGCCGCCAGGCCGAGGGTCACCAGGATGTTGAAGATGCTGCTGCCGATGACGCTGCCCACGGCGATATCGGTATTGCCGGCCAGGGTCGCCTGCAGGCTGACGGTCATCTGTGGCGCGCTGCTGCCGAAGGCCACGATGGTCAGGCCGATGATCAATGGCCTTACCTTGAGACTGGCCGCGAGGCGCACCGCCGCGCGCACCAAAATTTCGGCGCCGACGATCAGCAGCACAAGGCCGCTGACCAGTTCGAGCAGGCTCCAGGGCGACAGGGTGGATAATCCAAAAATGGTCAGAGCCCTCCTGGTTAGTTGCTCATGGCCTGCACGCGAACCCGCGCAGTACCGCTGCGCAGCATGCCGAGTTGCTCGGCGGCTTCGCGGGAAAGATCGATCAGGCGCCCACGGGTATGCGGGCCGCGATCATTGATGCGGACCACGACGGAGTTGTCGTTGTCGAGATTGGTGACCTTGACTCGGGTGCCGAACGGCAGTTGCCGGTGGGCGGCGGTCAGGGCGTTCTGGTTGAAAGGTTCACCGCTGGCGGTTTTCTTGCCATGGTGCCGGGCGCCGTAATAGGAAGCGGTGCCGGTTTCGTCGTAGCCGTTGGGATTGATGAGGCCGCTGGCGCAACCGGTCAACAGGGAGAACAGGGCTAAAAGGCCAAGTAAACGGGTCATTCAAGGTATCCCCATTATCAAATGTGGGAGGGGGCAAGCCCCCTCCCACAGGAGGTCCGAGCCGAGCATGAAATCTGGCTTGGCCCCTTCACCGCTGTCAGCCTTCGAGCTTGCTTTTCAGCAGTTCGTTCACCTGTTGGGGGTTGGCCTTGCCTTTGGAGGCTTTCATGGCTTGGCCGACAAAGAAGCCGAACATCTTGCCGCGCTTGGCTTCGTCTGCCGCGCGGTATTGTTCGACCTGCTCGGCGTTGGCCGCCAGCATCTCATCCAGTACCGCCGAGATGGCGCCGCTGTCGGTGACCTGCTTGAGACCGCGTTTCTCGATGATCTCATCAGCATTGCCTTCGCCCGCGGCCATCGCTTCAAACACAGTCTTGGCAATCTTGCCGGAGATGGTGTTGTCCTTGATGCGCAGCAGCATGCCGCCCAGCTGTTCGGCGGTCACTGGGGCTTCGTCGATTTCCAGGCCCTGCTTGTTCAGCAGGCTGCCCAGTTCAACCATGACCCAGTTGGCCGCCAGCTTGGCGTCGCCGGCAATGCTCACGACTTTTTCGAAGTAGTCGGCTTGCTCGCGGCTGGACGCCAATACGCTGGCGTCGTAGACCGACAGGCCGAACTGCTCTTGGAAGCGCTCGCGTTTTTGCGGCGGCAATTCCGGCAGGGTGGCGCGGATGTCATCCAGGAACGAGTCCTCGATGACCACCGGCAACAGGTCCGGGTCGGGGAAGTAACGGTAGTCGTTGGCTTCCTCCTTGCTGCGCATGGCGCGGGTTTCGTCTTTGTTCGGGTCGTAGAGGCGGGTCTGCTGGATCACCTTGCCGCCGTCTTCGATCAGTTCGATCTGGCGACGTACTTCGGTGTTGATCGCCTTCTCGATGAAACGGAACGAGTTGACGTTCTTGATCTCGCAGCGGGTACCGTACTCGGCCTGGCCTTTTGGCCGCACCGACACGTTGCAGTCGCAACGCAGCGAGCCTTCGGCCATGTTGCCGTCGCAGATGCCCAGGTAGCGCACCAGTGCGTGGATGGTCTTGACGTAGGCCACGGCTTCCTTGGCACTGCGCATGTCCGGCTCGGACACGATCTCCAGCAGCGGCGTGCCGGCGCGGTTCAGGTCGATGCCGGTGGCACCGTTGAACTCTTCATGCAGGCTTTTGCCGGCGTCTTCTTCCAGGTGGGCGCGGGTGACGCCGACACGTTTGATGGTGCCGTCTTCCAGCGGGATGTCCAGGTAGCCCTTGCCAACGATCGGCAATTCCATCTGGCTGATCTGGTAGCCCTTGGGCAGGTCCGGGTAGAAGTAGTTCTTGCGCGCAAACACGTTGTGCTGGCCGATCTCGGCGTCAATCGCCAGGCCGAACATCACCGCCATGCGCACCGCTTCCTGGTTCAGCACCGGCAAAACGCCGGGCATGCCCAGGTCGACCAGGCTGGCCTGGGTGTTGGGCTCGGAGCCGAACGTGGTGGCGCTACCGGAGAAAATCTTCGATTGGGTGGCGAGCTGGGTATGAATCTCCAGCCCGATCACAACTTCCCATTGCATAGTGTTCTCCTCAGAAGCCGGTAGGGGTGCGAGTGTGCCAGTCGGTGTTCAACTGGTACTGGTGCGCCACATTGAGCAGGCGGCCTTCCTGGAAATACGGTGCGAGCAATTGCACGCCCACCGGCAGGCCATCGACGAAACCGGCCGGCATAGACAAGCCCGGCAAGCCCGCGAGGTTGGCGGTGATGGTGTAGAGGTCTTCCAGGTACTCGGCAATCGGGTCGCCGGTCTTGGCGCCGATCTTCCAGGCCGGGTTCGGCGTGGTTGGACCGAGGATCACGTCGACTTCTTCAAAGGCCGCCATGAAGTCGTTCTTGATCAGGCGACGGATCTTTTGCGCCTTGAGGTAGTACGCGTCGTAGTAACCCGCCGACAAGGCGTAGGCACCGACCATGATCCGGCGTTGTACTTCGGCACCGAAGCCTTCGCCACGGGAGCGTTTGTAGAGGTCGGTGAGGTCTTTCGGATTTTCGCAGCGGTAGCCGAAACGCACGCCGTCGAAACGCGACAGGTTGGAGGACGCTTCTGCCGGCGCGATCACGTAGTAGGCAGGAATCGCGTGCTGGTTGTTCGGCAGGCTGATTTCCTTGATCACGGCGCCCAGGCCTTCCAGCGTCTTGATGCTGTTGTGCACCAATTCGGCGATGCGCGGGTCAAGACCGGCGCTGAAGTATTCCTTCGGAACGCCGATGCGCAGGCCTTTGAGCGAGGTGTTCAGGCTGGCGCTGTAGTCCGGCACGGGCTCATCGATGCTGGTTGAGTCCTGTGGATCAAAGCCAGCCATGCCTTGTAACAATATTGCGCAGTCTTCAGCGGTGCGGGCCAGCGGGCCGCCCTGATCGAGGCTGGATGCGTACGCGATCATGCCCCAGCGGGAAACGCGACCGTAGGTCGGCTTCAACCCGGTGAGGTTGGTGAAGGCAGCCGGTTGGCGAATGGAGCCGCCGGTGTCGGTGGCCGTGGCGGCCGGCAGGAAGCGCGCGGCGACGGCAGCAGCCGAACCGCCGGACGAACCGCCTGGCACGTGTTCCAGGTTCCACGGGTTTTTTACCGCGCCGTAGTAGCTCGACTCGTTGGCCGAACCCATGGCGAATTCGTCCATGTTGGTCTTGCCCAGGGTCACGGCCCCGGCGGCAGCCAGCTTGGACACCACGGTGGCGTCGTAGGGCGCTTTAAAGTTGTCGAGCATCTTCGAGCCGCAACTGGTGCGTATGCCCTGGGTGCAGAACAGGTCTTTGTGGGCGATTGGAGCGCCCAGCAGTGCGCCGTTTTCACCGTTGGCGCGACGTACGTCGGCGGCCTTGGCCTGGCTCAGGGCCAGTTCTTCGGTGAGGCTGATGAAGCTGTTGACCTTGGGATCCAGCGCAGTAATACGCGCCAGCAGGGTCTTGGTCAGCTCTTCGGAGGAAAACGTTTTGTCGGCGAGACCGCGGGCGATCTCGGCCAGAGTCATGTGATGCATGAAAGGCTCTTTCCCTTTAGTCGATGACTTTCGGAACCAGGTACAGGCCGTTTTCGACCGCTGGTGCGATGGACTGGTAGGCCTCGCGATTATTGCGCTCGGTCACGACGTCTGCGCGCAGGCGCTGGCTGGCTTCCAGCGGGTGAGCCAGGGGCTCGATGCCGTCGGTGTTCACGGCCTGCATTTGGTCAACCAGCCCGAGAATGCTGTTCAGGGCTGCGGTGGTCTGTGGAAGATCGGCGTCATTGAGGCCAAGCGAGGCCAGATGCGCGATTTTTTCCACGTCGGAGCGTTCAAGCGCCATGGGAATCTCCAGTGGAAAACAGAACGGAGGCTGTCCGTGTGTTAGATTGTCGGAACACTACCGCATTTCTACGGTCATATGGCCGCGATTGTGGGGGTTGGTGCATAGAAAGTCGGCCAATTTAGCACATTGGCGCCTTGCCCAAAATCCCTGTCGTTGTTAGAGTTTGCCGCACTTTTTTACCCACGCGTTGCCTAGGGTCCTTTCCCCATGTTCAAGAAACTGCGTGGCATGTTTTCCAGCGATCTTTCCATTGACCTGGGCACTGCCAACACCCTTATTTACGTGCGCGAGCGCGGTATCGTTCTGAATGAGCCATCGGTTGTGGCCATTCGGACCCATGGTAATCAGAAAAGTGTCGTTGCCGTCGGCACCGAGGCCAAGCGCATGCTCGGCCGTACACCAGGCAATATTGCCGCCATTCGTCCGATGAAGGACGGCGTGATCGCCGACTTCAGTGTCTGCGAGAAGATGCTGCAGTACTTCATCAACAAGGTTCACGAAAACAGTTTCCTGCAGCCCAGCCCTCGTGTGCTGATCTGCGTTCCATGCAAGTCCACCCAGGTTGAGCGTCGTGCCATCCGTGAATCGGCCCTTGGCGCCGGTGCCCGTGAAGTGTTCCTGATCGAAGAGCCAATGGCTGCTGCGATCGGTGCCGGCCTGCCGGTTGAAGAAGCCCGCGGTTCGATGGTGGTGGATATCGGTGGTGGTACTACCGAGATCGCCCTGATTTCCCTGAACGGTGTGGTGTACGCAGAATCCGTGCGCGTGGGCGGCGACCGCTTCGACGAAGCGATCATCACGTATGTGCGTCGTAACTACGGCAGCCTGATCGGCGAATCCACCGCCGAACGCATCAAGCAGGAAATCGGTACCGCTTACCCAGGCGGCGAAGTGCGCGAAGTCGATGTTCGCGGTCGCAACCTGGCCGAAGGCGTTCCACGTGCCTTCACCCTGAACTCCAATGAAGTGCTGGAAGCTCTGCAAGAGTCCCTGGCCACCATCGTTCAGGCTGTGAAGAGCGCTCTGGAGCAATCGCCGCCGGAGCTGGCTTCCGATATCGCCGAGCGTGGCCTGGTACTGACCGGTGGTGGCGCCTTGCTGCGCGACCTCGACAAGTTGCTGGCCCAGGAAACCGGCCTGCCGGTGATCGTCGCCGAAGACCCGCTGACCTGCGTTGCGCGTGGCGGTGGTCGTGCACTGGAAATGATGGATAAACACACCATGGACCTGCTTTCCAGCGAATAAGATCGTTGGTTACTCCATGTTTCGCCCGCAGGCAGCACTTTGCAGTGCTGCCTGTTGGCGTTTATCTTCTTCAATCTGCATCCAGGCCGGTTAGATGCCGTATGAATAAAGAGAACATTTGCCTGGGAGGAGCGGCTTATTAAACCGCTTTTCGCCAAAGGCCCCTCATTGGGCGTGCGCTTATTGGTGCTGGTCGTGCTTTCGGTCGCGCTGATGGTGGTCGATGCCCGCTTCTCACTGCTCAAGCCGGTGCGTAGCCAGATGTCGCTGGTGTTGATGCAGACATACTGGGTCACCGATCTGCCGCAACGGCTTTACCAGGGGGTGGCCAGCCAATTCGGCAGCCGCACCGAACTCGTCGCCGAAAACGAAAAACTCAAGACCGAAAACCTGCTGTTGCAGGGGCGCATGCAAAAGCTCGCGGCCCTCACCGAGCAGAACGTTCGGCTGCGCGAGCTGCTCAACTCTTCGGCACTGGTCAACGAAAAGGTCGAAGTGGCCGAGTTGATCGGCATGGACCCGAATCCCTTTACCCACCGCATCATCATCAACAAGGGTGAGCGCGACGGTGTGGTCCTCGGTCAGCCGGTACTGGATGCCCGTGGCCTGATGGGGCAGGTAGTCGAGCTGATGCCCTACACCTCGCGGGTGCTGCTGCTGACGGACACGACCCACAGCATTCCGGTGCAGGTCAACCGTAACGGCTTGCGTGCGATTGCCAGCGGCACCGGCAACCCTGAGCGCCTGGAATTGCGTCACGTCGCCGACACGGCCGACATCAAGGAAGGTGACCTGCTGGTCAGCTCCGGCCTGGGTCAGCGGTTCCCGGCGGGTTACCCGGTGGCGACGGTCAAGGAAGTGATCCACGATTCCGGCCAGCCTTTCGCCATTGTGCGCGCCGTGCCCACTGCCGCCCTGAACCGCAGCCGCTATCTACTGCTGGTGTTCAGCGACAACCGCACGCCGGAAGAGCGTGCCAACGACGCCGCCCAGGCTCAGGAAGCGGAGGACAAGAAGAACGGCACTGCGCCGGTGATTCCTGCGACCGTACCCAAGCCCGCAGTAGCGACTCCTGTTGCTCCGACAGTTGCTCCGGTGGTCACGCCGGCCAAACCAGCGGCCCATAGTGCAACGCCGGTGAAACCGACAGCGGCGAAACCACCCGCCACCACGACGCCTGCTGTGAGGCCTGCGGCCGCAGCCCCAGCCACCACGCGGCAGAGGGAGGAATAATGGCCGGTACTCATTCGAGCAATGGCTGGATCGTCTGGCTGACATTCGCTGTCGGGCTGCTGCTCAGCGTTTCCCCGCTGCCCCAATTCATGGAAATCCTGCGACCGCTCTGGCTGGCCTTGCTGCTGGCCTTCTGGTCGCTGAACCTGCCGCACAAAGTGGGTATGGTCACGGCCATGTTCCTGGGGTTGGCGGAAGATGTGCTGTATGGCACCTTGCTGGGCCAGAACGCGTTGATCCTGACCCTGATCACCTTCCTGGTGCTGTCGTTGCAGCAGCGTTTGCGCATGTTCCCGATGTGGCAGCAGTGCCTGGTGATCCTGGTAATCTTCGGCCTGGCGCAGTTGGTGCAACTATGGCTCAGTGCCTTGACCGGTAACCGTCAGCCAACCCTGGCGCTGGTATTGCCAGCCCTGGTCAGTGCGCTCTTGTGGCCCTGGATCAGCTTCGGTCTGCGTGGGTTGAGTCGGCGCTATAAAATCAATTGAATGGATTGCGAGGCTCTGCCTGGTTATCGAACCCCACAGGGAGAGACTGCAATGAATTCGCTTTATCTGGCCTCGGGCTCCCCAAGACGGCGTGAACTGCTGACCCAGATCGGTGTGCCCTTCACCGTGGTCAGCGCCGCTATCGATGAAACTCCTCTTACCAATGAATCGGCTGTTGCCTATGTCGAACGTCTTGCGCGCGGCAAGGCGGCGGCGGGATTTTCTGCGCTTGAGCATTCGCCGGGCGCTTGTGTGTTGGGCGCTGACACGGCTGTGATCGTGGACGGTCAGATCCTCGGCAAGCCGGTTGACCAGGCCGATGCCCTGGCGATGTTGATGGCCTTGGCGAAACGTGAGCATGAAGTGCTCACCGCTATTGCCCTTACCGACGGCCAGCGCTGTGAAACCCAATGTGTAAGCAGTCGTGTACGTTTTCGCGCGATTTCTGTCGAAGAAGCGACAACCTACTGGCACAGCGGCGAACCCCGGGACAAGGCGGGCGGCTATGCTATTCAAGGGCTTGGCTCGGTGTTTGTCGCCGGTCTCAATGGCAGCTATTCCGCCGTTGTAGGGCTGCCGGTGTGCGAAACCGCGCAACTGCTTGCCCGATTCGGCATACCCTGTTGGCAAAACCTTACCGTGCGCTAAACGCCTTGCACCAGCGCCCAGCCTTAAGCGACCGGTCACTATTGTGAAAACGCCTGAACGAGACCCAGCCATGAGTGAAGAGATTCTGATCAATATCACGCCGATGGAATCGCGCGTGGCGGTGGTAGAGAACGGTGTTCTGCAAGAAGTGCACGTCGAGCGCACCCAAAAGCGCGGGATCGTGGGCAATATCTATAAAGGCAAAGTCGTGCGGGTATTGCCGGGGATGCAGGCGGCATTCGTCGACATCGGCCTGGACCGCGCTGCGTTTATCCATGCTTCGGAAATTTCCCTGCGTGAAGGGCCGACGGTAGAAAGCATCAGCGCCCTGGTGCATGAAGGGCAGAGCCTGGTGGTGCAAGTCACCAAGGACCCCATCGGTTCCAAAGGCGCACGCCTGACCACCCAGTTGTCGATTCCGTCGCGTTACCTGGTGTATATGCCGCGTACCGCCCACGTCGGCATTTCCCTGAAAATCGAAGATGAAGCGGAGCGCGAACGCCTGAAAAAGGTGGTCAGCGACTGCGTGGCCGCCGAAGGCATCAAGGAGGCCGGCGGTTTCATCCTGCGTACTGCCGCTGAAGGCGCGGGTGCTGATGAAATCCTGATGGACATCCGTTACCTGCGGCGCCTGTGGGACCAGATCGGCGCGCAGATCAAGACCATCGGCGCGCCAAGTGTCATCTATGAGGACCTGGGCCTGGCCCTGCGCACATTGCGCGATCTGGTCAGCCCCAAGATCGAGAAAATCCGCATCGACTCGCGGGAAACCTTCCAGCGCACCACGCAATTTGTGGCCGAGTTGATGCCGGAAATTGCCGACCGCCTGGAGCACTACCCCGGCGAGCGGCCGATCTTCGACCTGTATGGCGTCGAAGACGAAATCCAGAAAGCCCTGGAACGCAAGGTGCCGCTCAAGTCCGGCGGCTATCTGGTGGTAGACCCGGCGGAAGCCATGACCACCATCGACGTCAACACGGGCGCTTTCGTTGGTCATCGCAACCTCGAAGAGACAATCTTCAAGACCAACCTCGAAGCGGCCACCGCGATTGCGCGCCAACTGCGCCTGCGCAACCTGGGCGGCATCATCATCATCGACTTCATCGATATGGAAGACGAAGATCACCAGCGCCAGGTGCTGCGCACCCTGGAAAAACAACTGGAGCGCGATCACGCCAAGACCAACATCATCGGTATAACCGAGCTGGGCCTGGTGCAGATGACCCGCAAGCGCACCCGCGAAAGCCTGGAGCAGGTGCTGTGCGAGCCGTGCAGCAGTTGCCAGGGTCGCGGTAAGTTAAAGACCCCCGAAACGGTTTGCTACGAGATTTTCCGGGAAATCTTACGGGAGGCACGGGCTTATCAGGCTGAAGGTTATAGAGTCCTCGCCAACCAGAAAGTGGTTGATCGCCTGCTGGACGAAGAGTCCGGTAACGTTGCCGAGCTGGAGGGGTTTATCGGCCGCACGATCCGTTTCCAGGTTGAAACCATGTATTCCCAGGAACAATACGACGTGGTGCTGCTCTGATCCCCATTCGCTTTCTTTCTTCGAGACGGGCAGACCTTGATCTGCCGTCCGCCTACTGCCTTGAGGGTCGCCTGACATGGAGCGTCTGATACGCTTTTTTGCCGCTTTGACCCGTTGGGGCCTGGGCCTCTGTGCCTTGCTGCTGGTATTGGCTGCGGTGTATGTGAGCCTGGGTCGTGAATTGACCCCGCTGGTGGCTGAATACCGCGCCGAAGTCGAAGCCAAGGCCCAGGCGGCGGTGGGCATGCCACTGCACATCGGCAGCCTTGAAGGGCGCTGGAGCGGTTTCGCACCGGTGCTGCTGGCCCATGATGTGATGGTCGGCGAGGGCAGCAGTGCCTTGCGCCTGGATCAGGTCGAGGTGGTGCCGGCTATCTGGGACAGCCTGATGGCGCGTGAGGTGCGTCTTTCGCACCTGCAGGTCAGTGGCCTGCAACTGAGCGCCAAGGAAGACAAGGACGGCCATTGGGCGCTTCAGGGTCTGCCGGTGCAGGACGATCAGCCGCTGGATCCGCAGCAGTTACTCAAGCGCATGCAGATGGTCAAGCGCGTGTCGTTGCTCGACAGCCAGGTCACCCTGCAACCGTTCGATCAGGCACCGGTCACATTGACCTACGTGGGCCTGAGCCTGCACACCGGCATCACCCGTCAACGCCTGGACGCACGCCTGACCTTGCCGGACGGCCAGCCCCTGGCGCTCAGCCTGCGCAGCCGCATTCGTGCCAGTCAATGGAAGGACGCTGAGATTCAGGCCTACCTCAGCCTGCCGCAGAGCGACTGGGCCAAGTGGATCCCGGCCAGGCTGACCCAGCAGTGGACACTTTCGCAGTTCAAGGCCGGCGGTGAGTTCTGGCTGAACTGGAGCAAAGGCACTGTGCAAAGTGCAGTGGTACGTCTCAACTCGCCACAGCTGAAGGGCCGCTACGCCGAGCGCAAGCCGGTGCACATCGAAAACCTTGCCCTCACGGCTTACCTGCAACGCAGTGATACCGGCCTTAAGGTGCTGTTTGATTCGCTGGCGATGAGCCTGGGCGAAACCCGTTGGGAGTCGCGCCTGCAATTGCAGCAGACCCTGGCCACCGACAAGGCGCAGGAAGTCTGGAAGCTGCAGGCGGACCGCCTCGACCTGACCCCGATCACGCCGTTGCTCAACGCCCTGGCGCCGCTGCCCGAAGGTTTCGCCAAGACCCTCGAACATCTGAAGGCCACCGGCCTGCTACGTAATGTGCTGGTGGATTTTCGCCCTGAAGACACCACCGATCAAAAAGTCAGTTTTGCCGCCAACCTTGAGCGGGTCGGCTTCGACGCCTATTTCGGCGCACCGGCGGCGCGAAACGTGTCCGGCAGCATCAGCGGGGACCTTGGCGGTGGCGAGTTGCGCATGGACAGCAAGGATTTTTCCCTGCATCTCGATCCAATCTTCGCCAAGCCCTGGCAGTACCTTCAGGCCAATGCGCGCCTGACCTGGAAGCTGGACAAAGAAGGATTCACCCTGATCGCCCCGTACATCAAGGTGCTGGGAGAAGAGGGCAAGATCGCTGCGGACTTCCTGATCCGCCTGCATTTCGACCACAGCCAGGAAGACTATATGGACCTGCGGGTCGGCATGGTCGACGGCGATGGGCGTTTCACTGCCAAGTACCTGCCAGCGGTGTTGAGCCCAGCCCTGGATGAGTGGTTGCGCACGGCGATTCTCAAGGGCGCGGTGGATCAAGGTTTCTTCCAGTACCAGGGTTCGCTGAACCACGACGCGTTGCCGGCTGCGCGCAACATCAGCCTGTTCTTCAAGGTGCATGACGCCGAATTGGCGTTCCAGCCAGGCTGGCCCCATGTGAGCAAGGTCAAGGGTGAGGTGTTTGTCGAAGAGACCGGCGTGCGCATCCTGGCCAGCAAGGGTCAGCTGCTGGATACCAAGGTCAATGACATCTACGTCAATATTCCCCACGCACCGTCCGGCAAGGAAAGCCATCTGCTGCTCACGGGTGGTTTTGCCGGCGGCTTGGGTGATGGGCTGAAGATTCTCCAGGAAGCGCCGATTGGCACTGCTTCCACCTTCGCGGGCTGGAAAGGCGAAGGTGACCTGCAAGGCAAATTGGACTTGGACGTTCCGCTGGCCAGAGGCATCGAGCCCAAGATCGTGGTGGATTTCCAGACCGACAATGCGCGCCTGCAATTGGCTGAGCCGACCCTTGACCTGACCCAGCTCAAGGGCAACTTCCGCTTCGACAGTGCCAAGGGCCTGAGTGGCGAGAAAATCACGGCCCAGGCGTTTGATCGGCCGATCACTGCGCAGATTTTTGCCGACGGCAAACCGGGCAATATCAGCACCCGTGTCGCCGCCAGGGGGCAGGTGACGGTCAAGCGGTTGACGGATTGGTTGAAAATCAGCCAGCCGTTGCCGGTGTCCGGCGATATCCCGTACCAGTTGCAACTCAACCTGGACGGTGCCGACAGCCAACTAATGGTCAGCTCCAACCTCAAGGGCGTTGCAGTGGACCTGCCGGCGCCGTTCGGCATGCCAGCCAGCCAGGGGCGTGACAGCGTGTTCCGCATGACCTTGCAGGGCGCCGAGCGCCGCTACTGGTTTGATTACGGCGAGCTTGCCAATTTCACCTTTGCCGCGCCGCCGGACAAATTCAATGATGGCCGTGGCGAGTTGTTTCTCGGCGATGGCGACGCCGTGCTGCCCGCCGCCAAGGGCTTGCGTATTCGTGGGGTGCTCTCGGAGCTGGACATCGACCCATGGAAAAAACTGGTCAACCGGTATGCCGGCAACGACCCGGGCGGCAGTGCAAAGCAACTGCTCAGCGGTGCCGACTTCAAGATAGGCAAACTCACCGGTTTGGGCACTCAGTTCGATCAGGTCAGTCTGCAGTTGGACCGAAAACCCGCCGCCTGGGGCATGCAGTTCGACAGCCAGCAGGCCAAGGGCAGCGTCAGCTTGCCGGATGCCAAGGGCGCGCCGATTGCAGTCAACCTGCAATACGTAAAATTACCCGCGGTGGACCCGACGGTGCAGGCTGATGAAAACGCGCCGGACCCGTTGGCCAGCATTGATCCAAAAGACATTCCGGCGCTGGATATCGCCATTGCGCAACTGTTCCAAGGGCCCGATCTGGTGGGTGCATGGTCGCTGAAAATCCGTCCAACCACCAAAGGCCTGGCTTTCAGCGATCTGGACCTGGGCCTGAAGGGCATGCAGCTCAAGGGCGCCGGCGGATGGGAAGGCGCTGCGGGGACCAGCAGCAGTTGGTACAAAGGCCGTCTGGACGGCAAGAACATCGCCGATGTGCTCAAGGGCTGGGGATATGCGCCCACGGTCACCAGCGAAGACTTCCATCTGGATGTGGACGGACGTTGGCCGGGTTCGCCGGCTTGGGTCGGGCCGAAGCGCTTTTCCGGTAGCCTGGATGCAGCGTTTCGCAAAGGCCAGTTTGTTGAAGTGGAAGGGGGTGCCCGGGCGCTGCGCGTGTTCGGCCTGCTCAACTTCAACTCCATCGGGCGCCGCCTGCGGTTGGATTTCTCCGATCTGCTCGGCAAGGGGTTGAGTTACGACCGGGTCAAAGGCCTGCTGGCAGCGAGCGATGGTGTGTTCGTCACTCGTGAGCCGATCACGCTGACCGGGCCGTCGAGCAACCTGGAACTCAACGGTACTTTGGACCTGGTGGCTGATCGCGTCGATGCCAAGCTGTTGGTGACATTGCCGGTGACCAACAACCTGCCGATCGCAGCGCTGATCGTCGGCGCGCCCGCTATTGGCGGGGCGTTGTTCCTGATCGACAAGCTGATCGGTGACCGTGTCTCGCGTTTTGCCAGCGTCCAATACAAGGTGGAAGGGCCGTGGAAGGATCCAAAAATCACCTTCGACAAGCCATTTGAAAAACCAAACTGAGAGCCTGCGGAGTAGCATGGGGCTCTCTTTTTTTTGGTGAATGTCCATACGGAGTGTCGGCCCATGTCCTTCGCGGTAATTCAAATGGTCAGCCAGAGCGACGTGCTGGCCAATCTGGCCCAGGCTCGGCGCTTGTTGGAACAAGCCGCCGAGGGCGGGGCCAAGCTGGCGGTGCTGCCGGAAAACTTTGCCGCCATGGGTCGCCGCGACGTCGCGGACATCGGTCGCGCCGAGGCTCTGGGCGAAGGTCCGATCCTGCCATGGTTGAAACAGGCCGCCCGCGACCTCACCTTATGGATAGTGGCTGGCACATTGCCGTTGCCGCCTGACGGTCAACCCCACGCCAAATCCAATGCCTGCTCACTGCTGATCGACGATCGCGGCGAAATCGTCGCTCGTTACGACAAGCTGCATTTATTTGATGTGGATGTGGCGGATGCCCGGGGTCGCTATCGGGAGTCCGACGACTATGCTTTCGGGAGCAATGTGGTGGTGGCGGACACACCGGTCGGCCGTTTGGGCCTGACGGTGTGCTACGACCTGCGCTTTCCCGAGCTGTACAGCGAGCTGCGTGCGGCGGGAGCTGAATTGATTACCGCACCCTCGGCCTTTACCGCAGTGACCGGTGCTGCGCACTGGGATGTGCTGATACGTGCGCGAGCCATTGAAACCCAGTGCTATGTGCTGGCGGCCGCCCAAGGCGGTGTGCATCCGGGGCCAAGGGAAACCCATGGTCATGCCGCGATTGTCGACCCGTGGGGGCGTGTGCTGACACAACAGGATCAAGGCGAAGCGGTGTTGCTGGCTGAGCGCAATAGCAGTGAACAGGCGTCGATACGGGCGCGCATGCCGGTGGTCAACCATCGGCGCTTTTTCTCGCAGGGCGCACAGCGACCTGCCTCAGAACGATGAATTTAAGGCCAAACCTATGAGCGAGTTGTTGTCCTCAGTCAGTGAACACCTCCTGGCACCCGGTGGCGTGACCATCGAAAGCTTGCAAACCGTGCTGGGCGATCTCGCCGGGCCTGGCATCGACGCCGCCGACTTGTATTTCCAGGGACAGATTTCCGAATCCTGGGCCCTGGAAGACGGCATCGTCAAAGAAGGCAGTTTCAACCTCGACCAGGGTGTCGGCGTGCGGGCGCAATCCGGTGAAAAGACCGGTTTTGCCTACAGCAATGCGATCACGCTGGAGGCGCTTGGCCTCGCCGCCCGTGCGGCGCGTTCGATCTCCCGCGCCGGCCAGAATGGCACGGTGCAGGCGTTCAGCACCCAGGACGTGGCCCAGTTATACGCGCCGGACAACCCTCTGGAAGTGATCAGCCGTGCCGAAAAGGTTGACCTGCTCAAGCGTATCGACGCAGCCACCCGTGCCCTGGACCCACGTATCCAACAGGTCACCGTGAGCATGGCCGGTGTGTGGGAGCGAATCCTTGTCGCGTCCACTGACGGCGGCCTGGCGGCGGATGTGCGGCCGTTGGTGCGCTTCAACGTCAGCGTGATCGTCGAGCAGAACGGTCGCCGCGAACGCGGCGGCCATGGCGGCGGCGGGCGAACGGACTACCGTTATTTCCTCACCGAAGACCGTGCGATGGGCTATGCCCGCGAAGCACTGCGCCAGGCGCTGGTGAACCTGGAAGCCATTCCGGCCCCGGCGGGTACGCTTCCGGTGGTACTGGGTTCGGGCTGGTCCGGGGTGTTGCTCCACGAAGCCGTGGGCCACGGCCTCGAAGGTGACTTCAACCGCAAGGGCAGTTCTGCCTACAGCGGGCGCATGGGCGAGATGGTTGCGTCCAAGCTCTGCACCATTGTCGATGACGGCACCTTGGCCGGTCGTCGTGGCTCGTTGAGCGTCGATGACGAAGGCACACCTACTGAATGCACCACCTTGATTGAAAACGGTGTGCTCAAGGGCTACATGCAGGACAAGCTCAATGCCCGCCTGATGGGCGTGGCGCGCACCGGTAACGGTCGCCGTGAGTCCTACGCGCACCTGCCGATGCCGCGCATGACCAACACCTACATGCTCGGTGGCGAAAGCGACCCGGCGGAAATCATCGCCTCGGTAAAACGCGGTATCTACTGCGCCAACCTCGGCGGCGGCCAGGTGGATATCACCAGCGGCAAGTTCGTGTTCTCCACCAGCGAGGCGTATCTGATCGAAGACGGCAAGATTACCGCGCCGGTCAAAGGGGCGACATTGATTGGTAACGGGCCGGAAGCCATGAGCAAGGTATCGATGGTCGGCAACGACCTGGCGCTGGACAGCGGCGTGGGTATGTGCGGGAAAGATGGTCAGTCGGTGCCGGTCGGTGTGGGCCAGCCAACGCTGAAAATTGATGCGATCACCGTAGGTGGCACGGGGTCGTAAGGGATGGAGCTTCGGGTGGCGAAGATCGCCACCCGGGGAAGGGCATCAACGCAGTCCGCGTTGAGTCTCGTCCAGCTCACGGATGTATTTGAAGATTTTACGGCTGGTGGCTGGCGCCTTGTTATGCGCCTGCTCGTGCTGGGCTTGACGGATCAGGGAGCGCAGTTGCTGGCGGTCCGCATCCGGGTAGTCCAACACGAATTTCTCCAGCACGGCGTCATCGCCCGAGATCAGGCGGTCACGCCAACGTTCCAGGTTATGGAAACGTTCGTTGTACTGGCGAGTGGAGGCATCGGTTTGATCGAGCAAGGCCAGAATGGCGTCAGTGTCCTGATCGCGCATGAGCTTGCCGATAAACATGATGTGCCGTTTACGCGCGATATTCGCGGTGTGCTTGGGTGCGTCTGCAAGCGCCCGGCGCATTTCGTCGGTCAGTGGCAGTTTTGCAATCAAGTCTTTCTTGAGCGTTGTAAGGCGCTCGCCAAGGTCAACCAGAGCATGCAGCTCACGTTTGACCTGGGTTTTGCTTTTCTCCCCATCGAGGGAGTCGTCGTAAGAATCAACCATGGTGGAAGTCCGCAAAGAAACGCCGCCATGATAACCAGTCGGGGGCCGCTTGTCCGGCCCGGTCGCTCGATGGCCTTAACCGAAAGCAGAATTTGAGTGGAGAAAACCATGAGTGCAGCCCAAAGCGTCGGTCCGCAAGCGTTACCGGCACTTCAGGAACAAGTCGAGCAGATCCTTGCCGAGGCCAAGCGCCAGGGGGCCAGCGCCTGTGAAGTCGCGGTGTCGCTGGAGCAAGGGTTGTCGACGTCGGTGCGTCAGCGGGAAGTGGAAACCGTCGAATTCAACCGCGACCAAGGCTTTGGTATCACCTTGTACTCGGGGCAGCGCAAAGGCTCGGCCAGTACCTCTGCCAGTGGCCCGGAAGCAATCCGCGAGACGGTTGCAGCCGCGTTGGCGATTGCCAAGCACACCTCTGAAGATGAGAGCTCAGGTCTGGCAGACAAAGCGCTGATGGCCAAGGACTTGAAGGACTTCGATCTGTTCCACGCCTGGGATATCACGCCTGAGCAGGCTATTGAGCTGGCTCTGACCTGTGAAGCCGCCGCGTTCGACGCTGATGCCCGCATCAAGAACGCCGATGGCACCACATTGAACACGCACCAGGGTTGTCGCGTATACGGCAACAGCCACGGGTTTATCGGCGGATATGCGTCCACTCGCCACAGCCTCAGCTGCGTGATGATTGCCGAGGCCAATGGCCAGATGCAGCGTGATTACTGGTATGACGTGAGCCGCCAGGGTGAATTGCTGGCCGACCCGGTCAGCATTGGCCAGCGCGCTGCACAGCGTGCCGCGAGCCGCCTGGGTGCGCGCCCGGTGCCTACCTGCGAAGTACCGGTGCTGTTTTCGGCGGAGTTGGCGGGCGGTTTGTTTGGCAGTTTTCTGGGGGCGATCTCCGGCGGCAATCTGTACCGCAAGTCGTCGTTCCTGGAAGGTGCAATCGGCCAGAAGCTGTTTCCCGAGTGGCTGACCATCGATGAGCGCCCACACTTGATGCGCGCCATGGGCAGCTCGGCGTTCGATGGCGATGGCCTGGCCACGTATGCCAAGCCGTTCGTCGAAAACGGTGAGCTGGTTTCCTACGTGTTGGGCACCTACTCAGGCCGCAAGCTCGGCCTGCCAAGCACCGCCAATTCGGGCGGCGTGCATAACCTGTTCGTGACCCATGGCGACGAAGACCAGGCGGCGCTGTTGCGGCGGATGGGACGTGGCCTGCTGGTGACCGAGTTGATGGGCCACGGCCTGAATATGGTCACCGGGGATTATTCCCGTGGCGCGGCGGGCTTCTGGGTGGAAAACGGCGAGATCCAGTTCGCCGTCCAGGAAGTGACCATTGCTGGCAATATGCGCGATATGTTCAAGCAGATTGTTGCGGTGGGTAATGACTTGGAACTGCGCAGTAATATCCGCACAGGCTCGGTATTGATCGAGCGGATGACTGTCGCCGGCAGCTAATCTACGCGTTACAAAAAAGCGTGCTATCTCGTCGATAGCGCGCTTTTTTTATGCCTTCCCGAAAACGGATTACTGTGTCAGCGTTGCTTTGATTCTCAATATCATTTAATAATAAATATCATTACCGAATGAGTGTGGATCATGAGTTCTGTCCTGCATGAGGATCCGTATCTGGAAAGCTGGCGCTGGATGAGTCGTCAGATTCGCTGCGGCCTCGATCCCAATGAACCTCGCCTGATCGAACATTCCCTCAATGAGGGTCGATATCTGGCGTGTTGCACCGCAACCCATCCGTGGACGATTGCCGAAACGTCATTCCGCCTGTTGATCGACACCGCCAGTGATATCGCCTTGCCGTGGCACTGGCGATCCACCTGCCTGGACCAGGCTTGGCGCCCGCTGCGCGATCTGGAAAAACTCTCCCACTGTGCCTGTCGCCTCAAGCGCTGGCAGACCTTTGCCTGGCAATTGGCGACCTGCCAATTGCTGCCTTCCCTTTCTGTTTCTGACCTGGTGCAAGGATCCTCCGATGATTAGGGTCTGCCATCACTTATTTCCTGTGCCGCGCCGGGCCTGCGCGATTGCAGGCCCGGCCCTTCGGGTTGTGTCTGAAAGCGGGCCAGGCTGCGTTGCAGTCCTTGGCAAGGGAACAACCATTACCAGCGGACTGCGCCTTGCCTGGCCCGCTTTCAGACCTCAACGCGACACAGGAAATAAGTGATGGCAGACCCTAACACCCGTATCGAACGCGACAGCATGGGCGAACTGCAAGTACCTGCCGAGGCCCTGTATGGCGCACAGACCCAGCGCGCGGTGAATAACTTTCCGATCAGCCACCAACGCATGCCGGCGCAGTTCATTCGCGCACTGATCCTGGCAAAGGTTGCTGCCGCCAAGGTTAATATCGACCTCAAGCAAATCAGCGAAGGGCAGGGCAAGGCCATCGTCGATGCTGCCCAAGGTCTGCTGGAAGGCGACTTCATGCAGCACTTCCCGGTGGATATCTTCCAGACCGGTTCCGGCACCAGTTCCAACATGAACGCCAACGAAGTGATTGCGACCCTCGCCAGCCGTCTGCTCGGCGAGGCGGTCAACCCGAACGATCACGTCAACTGCGGCCAAAGCAGCAACGACATCATTCCTACAACCATCCACGTCAGTGCGGCGCTGGTATTGCACGAGCAAACACTGCCGGCGCTGTTGCACCTGGTGCAGGTGATCGAGCATAAGGCTGAAGAAGTCCACCCGTTCATCAAGACCGGCCGCACGCATTTGATGGACGCCATGCCAGTGCGTATGAGTCAGGTACTCAATGGTTGGGCGCAGCAACTCAAGGCCAATATCGGTCATCTGCAAGACCTGCTGCCAAGCCTGCAGGCCCTCGCGCAAGGCGGCACTGCGGTTGGCACGGGGATCAACGCGCACCCGGAATTCGCGGCGCGTTTCAGTCAACAGCTCAGCAGCCTGACGGATGTGAAATTCACCCCGGGCAAAAACCTGTTTGCGCTGATTGGCTCCCAGGACACGGCCGTGGCTGTTTCCGGCCAACTGAAAGCCACCGCCGTATCGTTGATGAAAATCGCCAATGACCTGCGCTGGATGAACTCCGGCCCACTCGCCGGCCTGGGTGAAATCGAGCTGGAAGGCCTGCAACCGGGTTCTTCGATCATGCCCGGCAAGGTCAACCCGGTCATCCCGGAAGCGACTGCCATGGTGGCTGCCCAAGTCATCGGCAATGACACGGTGATCACTGTTGCCGGCCAATCCGGCAACTTCGAGCTGAACGTGATGCTGCCGATCATCGCCCAGAACCTGCTCAGCAGCCTCGAACTGCTGGCCAGCGCCAGTCGCCTCCTGGCGGACAAAGCCATCGCCAGCTTCAAGGTCAATGAGGCCAAGCTCAAGGAAGCGCTGTCGCGCAACCCGATTCTGGTCACCGCACTCAACCCGATCATTGGTTACCAAAAGGCTGCTGAAATCGCCAAGAAGGCCTATCAGCAGGGCCGTCCAGTGATTGATGTCGCCCTTGAACACACCGACTTGCCCCGTAGCCAACTGGAAATCCTGTTGGATCCGGAAAAGCTTACGGCCGGCGGCGTGTAATCACCGACTCTGCTTTGGAGGCTCATATGGAGCACTGGAAACGCACGATCGAACGGGCTAATCGCTGCTTTATGCAGGGCGAACTGGTCGACGCTCGCGAGGCCTATTTGCAAGCCCTGGCCCTGGCTCAAGTGTTGTTCGAACGCTGGGCAGATGCCGACGAAGCAGTGGCGGCCTGCGTCATTTCACATCACAACCTGGCGGATCTGCACTTGCGCCTGAATCAGCCTGAGGAAAGCGCCGAGTACCTCTGCGCCATTCACCAGCGCTTGCTGCAGACCATGCAGGACGCGCGCTTGAGCCCGCAACTGCGGGAAGCGGCCCTGCGCCAGAGCAGCAAGACTTACGTCGAACTGTTGAATTTCATCAGCGATCACGGCGAATACCCGCGCACCCATCGCTTGCTGGGCGGTACTGCGGCGCAACCGACCACGCCTCAATACGGAGTACATTGATATGACTTACACCTTGCCTGCCTTGCCTTATGCCTACGATGCCCTGGAACCGCATATCGATGCGCAAACCATGGAAATTCACTACACCAAGCATCACCAGACCTACATCAACAATCTTAACGCCGCGGTCGAGGGCACCGAGTTTGCCGACTGGCCGGTAGAAAAACTGGTGTCCAGCGTGCAGCAACTGCCGGAAAAACTGCGCGCAGCGGTGATCAATCAAGGTGGCGGCCACGCTAACCACTCGCTGTTCTGGGCGGTGATGTCACCTCAGGGGGGCGGTAAGCCTGAAGGCGCGCTGGGCAAGGCAATTGACGAGCAAGTCGGTGGTTTTGAAAGCTTCAAGGAGGCTTTCACCAAAGCTGCGTTGACCCGCTTCGGCAGCGGTTGGGCCTGGCTGAGCGTTACCCCGCAAAAGACCCTGGTCGTGGAAAGCAGCGGTAACCAGGACAGCCCGTTGATGAACGGCAACACGCCGATCCTCGGCCTCGACGTGTGGGAGCACGCTTACTACCTGCGCTACCAGAACCGCCGCCCGGAATACATCAATGCCTTCTACAGTGTTATCAACTGGCCAGAAGTTGCCGCACGCTATCAGGCTGCTTTGGCCTGACATTGACCTCCATAACAAGATCTAAGGCCGACTATGGGCACTGAAACACTGGCGATCGGCAGCGTGCGGATGTTTCGTTATGCGCTGGGCTCGCTGCTGCTACTGGCAGGTACTGCATTGCTGGTGGCCCACGGGCTGGCCTGGCTGGACCTGCAACCGCGTATCTTGCGCGCCTTGCAGGGCGGTGCGATCTGCGCGCTCGGCACCGCGCTGGGCGCGGTTCCTGTATTGGTGATTCGGCGGATGCCGGTGGCCGTGAGCGATACCTTGCTGGGCTTTGGGGCGGGCGTGATGTTGGCCGCCACCGCCTTTTCGCTGGTGGTGCCAGGCATCGCCGCTGCCGAAAGCCTGGGGCTTACGCCCTGGGGGGCGGGCGGGTTGATTAGTTTCGGCATCATGGCAGGGGCATTCGGACTGTATCTGGTTGACCGCAAGGTCTCCGGCGCGAGTCCGGAAATGTTGGTGGGCACGCCGGATAAACCGGTGATCCCGCCGCGAATCTGGCTGTTCGTGTTCGCCATCATTGCCCACAACATCCCCGAAGGCATGGCGGTTGGCGTCTCGGCGGGCGGTGGCATGCCGGATGCCGATAGCTTGGCCATGGGCATTGCCTTGCAGGATGTGCCCGAAGGTCTTGTGATTGCGTTGGTGTTGGCCGGGGCAGGCATGTCGCGGGCCAAGGCGTTTCTGATTGGCGCTGCGTCAGGCTTGGTGGAGCCGGTGTTTGCCGGGCTCTGCGCCTGGTTGGTGAGCCTGGCTGAAGTGCTGTTGCCGTTGGGTTTGGCATTGGCCGCTGGGGCGATGTTGTTGGTGGTGACCCATGAGGTCATCCCTGAGTCACGGCGCAATGGCCATGAAAAACTCGCCAGTCTGGGATTGTGTATCGGGTTTTGTTTGATGATGGTGATGGATACGGCGCTAGGTTAACGTTAACCCCGCTCCTGTAGGGTGAGTTTACTCACCCTCATCAAAGAAGTTATTGATCAGTGCCACCAGGGCATCCATCGCTTCCTGTTCCTGTTCGCCTTCCGTTTTCAAGTGAATCTTGGTGCCCTTACCGGCCGCCAGCATCATCATTGCCATAATGCTTTTGCCATCGACCATGCTTTCCGGTGTACGCCCTGCCCTGATCTGGCAGGGAAACTGCCCGGCAACGCCGACAAATTTGGCTGAGGCGCGGGCGTGCAGGCCCAGCTTGTTGATGATTTCAATTTCCAGAGCGGGCATCGCGAAGGTGTTCCTTTCAGCTGAGGTCGCGGTGGCGAACCTGGACGTTCTTGAGGGTTTGTTGCAGTACCTGGCCCAGGCGCTCGGTCAGGTATACGGAGCGGTGGTGACCACCGGTGCAGCCAATGGCAATGGTGACATAGGCCCGGTTGCTGGCAGCAAAGCGCGGCAGCCATTTGAGCAGGTAACTGGAGATGTCCTGAAACATCTCCTCCACATCCGGCTGCGCGGCCAGGTATTCGGCTACGGGTAGATCCAGCCCTGACTGGTCACGCAATTCCGGTTTCCAATAAGGGTTGGGCAGGCAGCGCACGTCAAACACGAGGTCCGCATCCACTGGCATGCCGCGTTTGAACCCAAAGGACTCGACAAGAAACGCCGTGCCAGGCTCCGGCTGATTCAACAGGCGCAGCTTGATGGCATCGCGCAGTTGATACAGGTTAAGGCTGGTGGTGTTGATCTTGAGGTCGGCGAGGTCAATGATCGGCCCCAACAACTTGGTTTCGTCCTCGATGGCTTCGGCCAGGGAGCGGTGGGGGCTGCTGAGCGGGTGGCGCCGGCGGGTTTCGGAGAAGCGCTTTAATAACGTCTCTTCGTCGGCATCGAGGTACAGCACATCACAATGGATGTGCTTGGCGCGCACTTCTTCCAGCAATTCCGGGAATCGCGAGAGGTGGCTCGGCAGGTTGCGGGCGTCGATCGAAACGGCAACCAGGGGTTGCGCCAGTTCGGTGTGGATCAGAGCACGTTCCGCCAGCTCTGGCAGCAGGCCGGCAGGCAGGTTGTCGATGCAATAGAAGCCATTGTCCTCAAGAACGTTGAGGGCGGTGCTTTTACCCGAGCCGGAGCGGCCGCTGACGATGATCAAACGCATGGTTACTGCCCGTTTTGCTCATCCAGGACAACTTGGTACAGCGCCTCGTTGCTGCTGGCACTGCGCAGTTTGTCGCGTACTTCCTTGCGGTCAAGCATGCTGGCGATCTGCCGAAGCAGTTCCAGGTGCGCATCGGTGGCGGCCTGCGGGACCAGCAGAACAAACAGCAGGTCGACCGGGGCACCGTCGATGGCGTCGAAATCGATAGGGGCGTCCAGGTGCAGCAGGGCGCTGACAGGTGTTTCGCAGCCTTTGAGGCGACAGTGAGGAATGGCGATGCCGTTGCCAAAACCGGTCGAGCCGAGTTTTTCACGGGCAATCAGAGCCTCGAAGACATCTTGCATCTCCAGCTCAGGCACTTGGCTGCTGATCAGGTTGGCAATTTGTTCGAGGGCTTTCTTCTTGCTGCCGCCCGGCACGTTCACGAGGGAACGGCCGGGGGTCAGGATGGTTTCAAGTCGGATCATGGGTTGGGGGTGTTAGCGGCCAGTGCCATTAAGAAGGCTCTGCTGCTTTTCCTTATGCTTTTTAAGTTGGCGGTCAAGCTTGTCAGTCAAGGCATCAATTGATGCATACATGTCCTCATGCTCGGCATTGGCGACTACTTCGCCACCGGGAATCTGCAGGGTCGCCTCAACTTTCTGCTGAAGCTTGTCGACCTTCATGATGACTTGCACGTTGGTGATTTTGTCAAAATGCCCCTCCAGGCGTTTCAGCTTCAGCTCGACATACTCGCGCAGGGGAGGGGTGACTTCTACATGGTGTCCACTGATGTTGACTTGCATACAGCTTCTCCTTCGTTGCCAGTGCATAAAGCGACGGGTAGGAATACCCGTCACTGGAACGCTGTGGCCCGCCCGTCACATCAAACGCTTGCGCTCGCTGGAAGGCGCGATCCCAAGGGATTCGCGGTACTTGGCGACGGTTCGACGGGCGACCTGAATGCCTTGTGCCTCCAGTAAACCAGCGATCTTGCTGTCACTCAACGGCTTTTTCTGATTTTCCGCAGCAACCAGTTTTTTGATGATCGCGCGGATCGCCGTTGACGAGCATTCGCCGCCTTCGGAGGTGCTTACATGGCTGGAGAAAAAATATTTCAACTCATAAATACCCCGTGGGGTATGCATGAATTTTTGCGTGGTCACGCGTGAAATTGTCGATTCGTGCATGCCTACCGCCTCGGCGATGTCGTGCAGGACCAGAGGCTTCATCGCTTCGTCGCCGTATTCCAGGAAGCCGCGCTGATGCTCGACGATCTGGGTGGCCACTTTCATCAAGGTTTCGTTGCGGCTCTGCAGGCTCTTGATGAACCAGCGGGCTTCCTGCAGCTGGTTGCGCATGAAGGTGTTGTCGGCACTCGTGTCGGCCCGGCGTACAAAGCCGGCATATTGCGGGTTGACCCGCAAGCGCGGCACAGACTCCTGGTTCAGCTCAACCAGCCAGCGCTCGTTGTCTTTGCGCACGATTACATCGGGCACCACGTACTCGGCTTCGCTCGACTCGATCTGCGAGCCCGGACGCGGGTTCAGGCTCTGCACCAGCTCGATGACCTGGCGGAGGTCGTCTTCCTTGAGCTTCATGCGACGCATCAGTTGGCTGTAGTCGCGGCTGCCCAGCAGGTCGATGTAGTCGGTAACCAGGCGCTGGGCCTCAGCGAGCCATGGCGTCTTGGCGGGCAACTGGCGCAGTTGCAACAGCAAGCATTCGCTCAGGGTACGGGCGCCGATGCCGGCCGGCTCGAACTGCTGGATGCGGTGCAGTACCGCTTCAATTTCGTCCAGCTCAATGTCCAGTTCCGGGTCGAAAGCCTCAAGAATTTCTTCGAGCGTCTCGTCCAGGTAACCCTGGTTGTTGATGCAGTCGATCAGGGTGACGGCGATCAGTCGATCGGTATCAGACATCGGTGCGAGGTTCAGTTGCCACAGCAGATGGCTCTGCAGGCTTTCACCGGCGGAGGTGCGGGTGGTGAAGTCCCACTCGTCATCGTCGTTGCTGGGCAGGCTGCTGGCGCTGGTCTGGTAGACGTCTTCCCAGGCGGTATCTACTGGAAGCTCGTTGGGGATGCGTTCGTTCCAATCGCCTTCCTCCAGGTTGTCCACCGTAGGGGCGGTTTCCTGGTAGGACGGTTCCTGCACGTCCGCGTTGGGTTTTTGCTCGATGTTGTCGGCCAACGGGTCTGCGTTATCGAAGTCGTCGCCTTCTTCCTGGCGTTCGAGCATCGGATTGGACTCCAGGGCCTCCTGGATTTCCTGTTGCAGGTCCAGGGTCGACAATTGGAGCAGGCGGATGGCCTGTTGCAGCTGCGGTGTCATCGTCAGCTGCTGGCCCATTCTCAGGACTAGCGATGGTTTCATGGCAGGGGCTTAACACCTTATTCGCCGGCGCAATGCGCCATCCACGACAGGGCGCGTGAGCGCCAAACATAAGCAAATTATATGCCTGATATCGAGGGCTTTGCCTAGAGCGCGGTAACAATAAAAAACCGGAGGTTCTTATTGACTCCCGCGCATCGGGCAAACGACCTGCCACCGCCTTGTTATTACAGGCGGGTTTACAGGCGAAACTCGTGACCCAGGTACACTTCCTTGACCAGTTCATTGGCCAGGATGGTAGCGGAGTCGCCCTCGGCGATCAGTTGTCCATCGTTGACGATATAGGCGGTTTCGCAGATATCGAGGGTCTCACGCACGTTGTGGTCGGTGATCAGTACACCGATGCCCTTGGCCTTGAGGTGATGGATGATCTGCTTGATATCGCCAACCGAGATAGGGTCGACGCCGGCAAACGGTTCGTCCAGCAGGATGAACTTGGGGGCAGTGGCCAGGGCACGGGCGATTTCCACGCGACGCCGCTCGCCACCGGACAGGCTCATGCCAAGGTTGTCGCGAATGTGGTTGATGTGGAATTCCTGCAGCAGGCTTTCCAGTTCCTGGCGACGGCCGTCACGGTCGAGTTCCTTGCGGGTTTCAAGGATGGCCATGATGTTGTCGGCAACCGACAGTTTGCGGAAGATCGACGCTTCTTGCGGAAGATAACCGATACCGGCGCGGGCACGACCGTGCATTGGCTGGTGGCTGACATCCAGGTCGTCGATCAGTACGCGACCCTGATCCGCCTGGACCAGGCCGACGATCATGTAGAAGCATGTGGTCTTGCCTGCGCCGTTGGGGCCGAGCAAGCCGACGATCTGGCCGCTGTCGATCGACAGGCTGACGTCGCGCACGACCTGACGGCTTTTATAGGCCTTGGCCAGATGCTGGGCTTTCAGGGTTGCCATTACTCGGCCTTCTTCTTCGGCTGGATAACCATGTCGATACGCGGACGCGGTGCGGTCACCTTGCTGCCATTGGCGCGGCCGGCGTTGGCGATCTGTTTCACGGTGTCATAGGTGATCTTTTCACCTTCCGTGGAGTTGCCATCGGGGCTGAGCACCTTGGCCTGGTCGATCAGCACAATGCGATTCTGCTGCGCGTGATACTGGATGGTCTTGCCGTAGCCCTTCATCGGGCCGGTGTCGGTCGCGGACTGCTTCTGTTCGAAGTAAGCCAGGTTGCCAACCGAGGTCACGACGTCGATATCACCGGCTTGGGTGCGCGTCAGTGTTACGGTATTGCCGGTGATTTTCATCGACCCTTGGGTGATGATCACACCGCCGGTATAGGTGGCAACACCTTGCTTGTCATCGAGTTGCGCATCGTCAGCCGAGATGTGGATCGGTTGCTGGCTATCGTTCGGCAGAGCCCAGGCGCTCACGCTTCCCAGTGCTGCGCCCAAACCGAGCAAAATAGGGAGAGTTTTAACGAGCCTCATACTGTCCTCTTACGTTCGATAGCAGGTGTATCCTGCTTTCTTTCAAATACGCTTTCATTCCCTTGCCAGTCGATACACCGCCAGCGCCGTCGATTCTAACGTCTTGCTCGGTCTGCGCATATTGCTTCTGCGGGAATACGGTCATGCGACTGCTGGTAATCACCGTGTCGCGGTCTTTTGCGTCCGTGCGTGCAACGCGTACCGAGTCAATCAGTTCTACCTCGGTGCCGTCAGGGTTCACCTCGCCACGCTTGCTGGTGACATGCCACGGAAATTCTGTGCCGCGGTACAGGTTCAGGTCCGGGTTGGTCAGCAGGGTGACTTCGGTGGCCTTCAAGTGTTCGACTTTGTCCGAGGTCATTTCGTACTGCAACTTGCCGTCGGGCAGGAACTGCACGCTATAGGCGTTGGTGGCGTAATAGTCGATAGCCCCTCCGTCGACCTGTGCAGCAGGCTGGTCGAGGAAGCGCCCCGGGCTGATATTCCAGTAGCCCACCGCGAGCAGCAGCGCGGCGATGACCCCGAATAGCAGGAAGTTGCGAATCTTTTTACTCAGCATAAAACGCTCTATAGGTAGGCGGCGTGTGCCGCTTCAAGGCTGCCCTGGGCTCGCAGGATCAGTTCGCAGAACTCGCGGGCCGCACCTTCGCCGCCACGGGCAGAGGTGATGCCATGGGCGTGCTCGCGAACAAACGCCGCCGCATTGGCGACGGCCATGCCCAGGCCCACTCGGCGAATGACCGGCAGGTCGGGCAGATCATCGCCCAAGTAGGCGACCTGCTCATAGCTTAGGTTGAGTTGGCCAAGAAGCTCGTCCAGAACCACCAGTTTATCCTCGCGGCCCTGATACAGGTGAGGAATCCCCAGATTTTGTGCGCGGCGTTCCACAACGGGGGTTTTCCGGCCGCTGATAATCGCGGTCTGCACGCCCGCAGCCATCAGCATTTTGATGCCCTGGCCGTCGAGGGTGTTGAATGTCTTGAATTCACTGCCATCTTCGAGGAAGTACAAGCGACCATCGGTCAGCACGCCGTCAACGTCGAAAATCGCCAGCTTGATGTTCTTGCCGCGTTGCAACAGGTCGCTGGTCATTTACATCACTCCCGCACGCAACAAGTCGTGCATGTTCAGGGCGCCGACCGGGTGGTCGTCGCTATCGACCACCACAAGGGCGCCGATCTTGTGGTCTTCCATGATCTTCAAGGCTTCGGCTGCCAGCATTTCAGGGCGGGCGGTCTTGCCGTGCGGGGTCATCACGGCGTCGATGGTCGCCGTATGGATATCGATGGTGCGGTCCAGGGTACGGCGCAAGTCACCGTCAGTGAATACCCCGGCCAGGCGCCCGTCAGCTTCCAGGATCACGGTCATGCCCAAGCCCTTGCGGGTCATTTCCATCAGCGCGTCCTTCAGTAACGTGCCGCGTTGGACGTGGGGCAATTCATCGCCCGAGTGCATGACGTTTTCCACTTTCAGCAGCAGACGGCGGCCCAGTGCGCCACCAGGGTGGGAAAATGCGAAGTCTTCAGCGGTGAAGCCCCGGGCTTCAAGCAGCGCAACGGCCAGGGCGTCGCCCATGACCAGGGCTGCGGTGGTGGAGGAAGTCGGCGCCAGATTCAGCGGGCAGGCTTCGTGGGCCACATGCACATTCAGATTCACCTCGGCCGCCTTGGCCAGCGTCGACTCTGGATTGCCAGTGACGCTGATCATCTGGATGCCCAGACGCTTGATCAGCGGCAGCAGGGTCACGATTTCGTTGGTGGTGCCAGAGTTGGACAGTGCCAGGATGACGTCATCCTTGGTGATCATGCCCATGTCGCCGTGGCTAGCCTCGGCGGGATGCACAAAAAATGCGGTGGTCCCGGTGCTGGCCAGGGTGGCGGCGATCTTGTTGCCGACGTGGCCCGATTTGCCCATGCCGACCACGACAACGCGGCCTTTGCTGGCCAGAATCATCTCGCAGGCGCGTACGAAATCTGCGTCGATATGGGCCAGCAAGCCTTCTACGGCTTCGACTTCGAGGCGGATGGTGCGTTGTGCGGATTGAATAAGGTCGCTGGATTGGCTCATGTCTGAAATCGTATAGCCTGACGAAAAGTCGGCGATTATAGCGGTAATGATCAATTCCCTCACGCAAGTTCGTCAGGCTTTGTTCTTTGGGTTCCTGAGATCGATCCTCAGCAACACAGTCGGCAACGTTTTTTCCCTGTCCTGAAACTGAACTAGCGCCGTTCCGGCCTTGGGCGCGTTGTACCAGCAGTGATATAGTTCGCCGCCAGTTCGGTCCGCCCAGCCCATGAGGCTATCTATATGCGTCGCCGTTGCAAACGTTTGTCGCATGCGTGGTGTCTGAGTGAGAGGCTGCATCCCAAGGAGTTTAGATGAGTGCCGATAACGCCTACGCGGTCGAGCTGAAGGGACTGACCTTCAAGCGCGGGACGCGCAGCATCTTCAATAACGTCGATATTCGCATTCCCCGTGGCAAGGTCACGGGCATCATGGGGCCGTCCGGTTGCGGCAAGACCACCCTGTTGCGGCTGATGGGCATGCAATTGCGCCCCAGCGCCGGCGAAGTGTGGGTCAACGGCCAGAACCTGCCGACGCTGTCGCGCAGCGATCTGTTCGATGCGCGCAAGCACATGGGCGTGCTGTTCCAGAGCGGTGCGCTGTTTACCGACCTCGATGTGTTCGAGAACGTGGCGTTCCCGCTGCGGGTGCACACCCAGCTGTCCGATGAAATGATTCGTGACATTGTGTTGCTGAAATTGCAGGCCGTGGGCTTGCGTGGTGCCATTGACCTGATGCCCGACGAACTGTCCGGTGGCATGAAGCGTCGTGTGGCCCTGGCGCGCGCCATTGCGCTCGATCCGCAGATTCTCATGTACGACGAGCCCTTCGTCGGTCAGGACCCGATCGCCATGGGCGTGCTGGTTCGCCTGATCCGTCTGCTCAACGACGCCCTGGGCATCACCAGTATCGTGGTGTCCCACGACCTCGCAGAAACCGCGAGCATTGCCGATTACCTCTATGTAGTCGGCGATGGCCAGGTGCTGGGGCAGGGTACGCCCGAAGAGCTGATGAACGCCGATAACCCGCGCATTCGCCAATTCATGACTGGCGATCCCGATGGCCCTGTGCCTTTTCACTTTCCGGCAGCGGATTACCGCTCAGATCTTCTGGGGAAGCGCTGATGCGCAAGACATCTCTTATCGAAAAGGTTCGCCTTTTCGGTCGCTCGGGCATCGACATCGTCGAGGTGCTGGGTCGTTCGACGATTTTCCTGTTTCACGCCTTGCTCGGTCGCGGTGGCATTGGTGGCGGCTTTGGCCTGTTGCTCAAGCAACTGCATTCGGTGGGCGTGATGTCCCTGGTGATCATCGTGGTCTCCGGGGTCTTCATCGGTATGGTGCTGGCATTGCAGGGCTTCAATATCCTGTCCAGCTACGGGTCGGAGCAGGCAGTGGGGCAGATGGTTGCCCTGACGCTGCTGCGTGAGCTGGGGCCGGTGGTGACCGCGTTGCTTTTCGCCGGTCGTGCGGGCTCCGCGTTGACTGCCGAAATCGGCAACATGAAGTCCACCGAACAGCTGTCCAGCCTCGAAATGATCGGCGTGGACCCCCTCAAATACATTGTTGCCCCGCGCCTGTGGGCCGGCTTCATCTCCCTGCCATTGCTGGCGATGATCTTCAGCGTGGTTGGTATCTGGGGCGGTTCGTGGGTGGCGGTAGACTGGCTGGGTGTCTATGACGGCTCCTACTGGGCCAACATGCAAAACAGCGTGACCTTTAGCGGTGACGTGCTCAATGGCGTTATAAAGAGCATCGTCTTCGCCTTTGTAGTGACCTGGATCGCCGTATTCCAAGGCTATGACTGTGAGCCCACTTCAGAAGGGATCAGTCGCGCCACCACCAAGACCGTTGTGTACGCCTCGCTGGCAGTACTGGGCCTTGACTTCATTTTGACCGCCTTGATGTTTGGAGATTTCTGATGCAAAACCGCACTGTGGAAATCGGTGTCGGCCTTTTCTTGCTGGCTGGCATCCTGGCTTTACTGTTGCTGGCTCTTCGAGTCAGCGGCCTTTCGGCCAGCCCCACCGCCGATACTTATAAACTTTACGCATACTTCGACAATATCGCCGGTTTGACTGTCAGAGCTAAAGTGACCATGGCCGGTGTAACCATCGGCAAGGTCACGGCAATCGATCTGGACCGCGACAGCTTCACCGGGCGAGTGACCATGCAGTTGGACAAGAAGGTAGATAATCTGCCGACCGACTCCACTGCATCTATCCTCACTGCGGGGCTGCTGGGCGAGAAGTACATCGGTGTCAGCGTGGGCGGGGAAACAGCCCTGCTCAAGGATGGTTCGACCATCCACGACACGCAGTCGTCGCTGGTGCTTGAGGACCTGATCGGAAAATTTTTGCTCAATACGGTCAATAAAGACGCCAAATGAGGAATCTGTTCATGATCTCTACCTTGCGACGTGGCCTGCTGGTACTGCTTGCAGCACTGCCCTTGATGGCCAACGCGGCAGGTTCTGCGCACGAACTGGTGCAGGACACCACCAGCAAGATGCTGGCTGACCTGACGGCCAATAAAGAACAGTACAAGCAGGATCCGAGCAAGTTTTACGACGCGCTCAATACCATTGTGGGCCCCGTCGTGGACGCCGAGGGTATTTCGCGCAGCATCATGACCGTCAAGTACTCGCGCAAGGCAACACCTGCGCAGATGCAGACGTTCCAGGAAAACTTCAAGAAAGGCCTGTTCCAGTTCTACGGCAACGCCCTGCTGGAATACAACAACCAGGGTATTACCGTCGCTCCAGCCGGTGACGAATCCGGTGATCGCACCAGCGTCAACATGAGCGTCAAGGGCAACAACGGCGCCGTTTACCCGGTGCAGTACACCCTGGAGAAGATCAACGGCGAGTGGAAACTGCGTAACGTGATTATCAACGGTATCAACATTGGCAAGCTGTTCCGTGATCAGTTCGCCGACGCGATGCAGCGCAATGGCAACGACTTGGACAAGACCATCAATGGTTGGGCCGGTGAAGTTGCCAAGGCCAAGGAAGAAACCGACAAAGCTGCCGGGAAGCCTGCGCAATGACCGAGTCGGCTGTTCGTCTCGGCGACGCTGGCGAGTTGTTCCTCAGCGGTGTGCTGGATTACCGCACCGGGCCTGACCTGCGCAAGCAGGGTCAGGCGCTGATCAAGACCAGCACGGCTTCTGCGCTGGTGCTCGATTGCTCGGCGGTGACCAAGTCCAGCAGTGTCGGTTTGTCGTTGCTGTTGTGCTTCATGCGTGACGCCGAAGCGGCCAAAAAGCCGGTCAGCATCCGGGCTTTGCCCGAAGACATGCGTGAAATTGCCGAAGTTTCGGGTCTGACCGAGCTGTTGGCGCATCCTTAATACACATTATCAGTGAGGCCCCCCGTCAGAGTCCTGCTATGCGGGGTTCGCAGGCGCGGGGCTTTTTTGTATGATGTGCGACCCGTGCGCACTGGGCGCCGATAGAGGTTGATCATGCAGGCCCTAGAAGTTAAAAGCTTTCTCGAAGGAAAGCTGCCCGATACGAGCGTAGAAGTTGAGGGCGAAGGCTGCAATTTCCAGCTGAACGTGATTAGCGATGAACTGGCGGCATTGAGCCCAGTCAAGCGTCAGCAGCAGATCTATGCCCATTTGAACCCGTGGATCACCGATGGCAGCATCCATGCGGTCACTATGAAATTTTTCAGCCGCGCGGCCTGGGCCGAGCGCACCTGAGCCCCCAAGGCGTCGAGATTCTTATGGATAAATTGATTATTACCGGCGGTGCCCGCCTTGATGGCGAGATTCGCATTTCCGGTGCGAAAAACTCTGCCTTGCCTATCCTGGCAGCGACCCTGCTGTGCGATGGCCCGGTGACCGTGGCCAACCTGCCGCACCTGCACGACATCACCACCATGATCGAGCTGTTCGGTCGCATGGGCATTGAGCCGGTGATCGACGAGAAATTGTCCGTCGAAATCGACCCGCGCACCATCAAGACCCTGATTGCCCCGTACGAACTGGTGAAAACCATGCGTGCGTCGATCCTGGTACTCGGCCCTATGGTTGCTCGTTTCGGCGAAGCCGAAGTCGCCCTGCCTGGCGGTTGCGCCATCGGTTCGCGTCCAGTGGACCTGCACATCCGTGGCCTGGAAGCCATGGGCGCAGTCATTGACGTTGAAGGCGGCTACATCAAGGCCAAGGCACCGGAAGGCGGCCTGCGTGGCGCCAACTTCTTCTTTGATACCGTCAGTGTGACCGGTACCGAGAACATCATGATGGCCGCTGCCCTGGCCAAAGGCCGCAGCGTCCTGCAAAACGCCGCGCGCGAGCCTGAAGTAGTCGACCTGGCCAACTTCCTGAACGCCATGGGCGCCAAGGTAGCCGGTGCTGGTACCGACACCATCACCATTGATGGTGTAGAGCGTCTGCACACCGCCACCTATAAGGTCATGCCTGACCGCATCGAGACCGGTACCTACCTGGTTGCTGCCGCCGTTACCGGTGGTCGCGTCAAGGTCAAGGACACCGATCCGACCATCCTGGAAGCGGTCCTGGAAAAACTGCGCGAAGCTGGCGCTGAAATCACCACCGGCGAAGACTGGATCGAGCTGAACATGCACGGCAAGCGGCCAAAAGCCGTTAACGTGCGGACCGCTCCGTACCCGGCGTTCCCGACCGACATGCAAGCGCAGTTCATCTCTCTGAACGCGATTGCCGAAGGCACCGGTGCCGTGATCGAGACCATCTTCGAAAACCGCTTCATGCACGTGTACGAACTGCACCGCATGGGCGCGAAGATCCAGGTAGAAGGCAACACCGCCATCGTGACGGGCACCGAAAAGCTCAAGGGCGCGCCAGTCATGGCCACCGACCTGCGTGCATCGGCCAGCCTGGTGATCTCGGCGTTGATCGCTGAAGGTGACACCCTGATCGACCGCATCTACCACATCGACCGTGGTTACGAGTGCATCGAAGAAAAACTGCAGATGCTCGGCGCTAAAATCCGCCGCGTACCGGGCTAGTTGCTGTTTTGTGGTGAGCGGGCTTGTCGAATCGTCGCACCGCCCGAGCTGGAGTGCGAAGCGCTCCCAAGATTTTTAGGGCCGCTTCGCAGCCCAGCGCGGGGCAAGCCCGCTCACTACAAATTAAAGAAGCAGTATGCTGAATTTGTTTCAAATCGAGGCTGTCATGGCCTCGATCTGCGTCTGGCGCCGTTTGCGACCGGACAGCAATAGCCTGATGAAGGACTGACGTTTCCCATGTTGACCATCGCACTGTCCAAGGGCCGCATCCTTGACGACACTTTGCCGCTTCTGGCTGAAGCGGGCATCGTGCCGACCGAGAATCCGGACAAGAGCCGCAAGCTGATCATCCCCACGACCCAGGAAGACGTTCGCCTGCTGATCGTGCGGGCTACCGACGTGCCGACCTATGTTGAGCATGGCGCGGCCGACCTCGGTGTCGCCGGTAAAGACGTGCTGATGGAATACGGTGGCCAGGGCCTGTACGAGCCGCTGGACCTGCGCATTGCCCTGTGCAAGTTGATGACCGCCGGCCGTGTCGGTGATGTCGAGCCCAAGGGTCGCCTGCGCGTGGCCACCAAGTTCGTCAATGTCGCCAAGCGTTACTACGCCGAGCAAGGCCGTCAGGTCGACATCATCAAGCTCTACGGCTCGATGGAGCTGGCGCCGCTGATCGGCCTGGCCGACAAGATCATAGACGTGGTCGACACCGGCAACACCCTGCGTGCCAACGGTCTCGAACCACAGGACTTCATCGCCGACATCAGCTCTCGCCTGATCGTCAACAAAGCGTCGATGAAGATGCAGCACGCTCGTATCCAGGCGTTGATCGACACCCTGCGCACCGCAGTGGAGTCTCGACACCGCGGTTGACCTACCCGCGTAGCTGAAGAGCTACGCCCGTCTATCCGCCTCATAGCCAGAATTCTCAGGTGCCCAAGCGGAAACGACTGCTAGTTTAGGGCGCCTGAGTTTTTGCCAATTCTATTGAGGCCCTCGCTATGACCACGTCCACCGCAATTGCCCGACTCAACGCTGCCGACCCGGATTTCGCCCATCATCTGGATCATCTGCTGAGCTGGGAAAGCGTGTCCGACGACTCGGTCAACCAGCGAGTACTCGACATCATCAAGGCCGTGCGCGAGCGCGGTGACGCGGCGCTGGTGGATTTCACCCGCCAGTTCGACGCCCTGGACGTTGCTTCCATGTCCGACCTGATTCTGCCCCGCGAACGCCTGGAGCTGGCCCTGACGCGCATCACCGCGCCTCAGCGCGAAGCCCTGGAAGTCGCGGCGGCGCGGGTGCGCAGCTACCACGAAAAGCAGAAACAGGACTCCTGGAGCTACACCGAGGCCGACGGCACTGTGTTGGGCCAGAAGGTCACGCCGCTGGACCGTGCGGGGCTGTACGTCCCCGGTGGCAAGGCGTCGTATCCGTCATCGGTGTTGATGAACGCAATTCCAGCCAAGGTGGCCGGTGTGACCGAAGTGGTGATGGTCGTGCCAACCCCTCGCGGTGAAATCAACGAGCTGGTGCTGGCTGCGGCCTGCATCGCCGGTGTCGACCGCGTGTTCACCATCGGTGGCGCCCAAGCCGTCGCGGCCCTGGCCTATGGCACTGAAAGCGTGCCGAAGGTCGATAAAGTAGTCGGCCCCGGCAACATCTACGTGGCCACCGCCAAGCGCCATGTCTTTGGCCAGGTCGGCATCGACATGATTGCCGGCCCTTCGGAAATCCTCGTGGTGTGCGACGGCCAGACCGACCCGGACTGGATCGCCATGGACCTGTTTTCCCAGGCCGAGCACGACGAGGACGCGCAGGCGATTCTGGTCAGCCCGGATGCCGAGTTCCTCGACAAGGTGGCCGCCAGCATCGACAAGCTGCTGCCGACCATGGACCGCGCCGGGATCATCGAGAAATCGATCAATGGCCGTGGCGCGTTGATCCTGGTGCGCGACATGGAGCAGGCCATCGAAGTGGCCAACCGTATCGCACCAGAGCATCTGGAACTGTCCGTGGCCGATCCACAGGCCTGGCTGCCGTCGATTCGCCACGCCGGTGCGATCTTCATGGGGCGCCACACCAGCGAAGCCCTGGGTGACTACTGCGCCGGCCCGAACCACGTGCTGCCGACCTCCGGCACTGCGCGTTTCTCCTCGCCGCTGGGGGTGTATGACTTCCAGAAGCGTTCGTCGATTATCTTCTGCTCGCCTCAAGGGGCTTCCGAACTGGGTAAGACCGCGTCGGTGCTTGCTCGTGGTGAGTCGTTGAGCGCACACGCCCGTAGTGCCGAATACCGAATCCTCGAAGAGAAGGGTAACTAAGTCATGAGCAAATTCTGGAGCCCCTTCGTCAAGGACCTCGTGCCTTACGTACCCGGCGAACAGCCAAAGCTGACCAAGCTGGTCAAGCTCAACACCAATGAAAACCCCTACGGCCCGTCGCCCAAGGCGCTGGCCGCGATGCAGGCCGAGTTGAACGACAACCTGCGCCTGTACCCGGACCCCAACAGCGACCTGCTCAAGCAGGCCGTGGCCAAGTACTACGGGGTCGACGCTGGCAAGGTGTTTCTCGGCAACGGCTCGGATGAAGTACTCGCGCACATCTTCCACGGCCTGTTCCAGCACGACCTGCCGCTGCTGTTCCCGGACATCAGCTACAGCTTCTACCCGGTGTACTGCGGCCTCTACGGCATCCAGTCCGACCCGGTGCCACTGGATGAGCAGTTCCAGATTCGTGTAGCGGACTACGCCAAGCCTAACGGCGGGATCATCTTCCCCAACCCCAACGCGCCGACTGGCTGCGTGCTGGCGCTGGACGCGGTGGAGCAGATCCTCAAGGCCAGCCCGGATTCGGTGGTGGTGGTCGATGAAGCCTATATCGACTTCGGTGGCGAAACCGCCATCAGCCTGGTGGATCGCTACCCGAACCTGCTGGTGACCCAGACCCTGTCCAAATCGCGCTCGCTGGCCGGTTTGCGCGTGGGCCTGGCCGTGGGCCACCCGGACCTGATCGAGGCGTTGGAGCGGGTCAAGAACAGCTTCAACTCCTATCCGCTGGACCGCCTGGCGATTGTCGGTGCGGCGGCGGCGTTTGAGGATCGTGAGTACTTCGAGAAGACGTGCCGGTTGGTCATCGACAGTCGTGAGCAGATGGTTGCGCAACTGGAAGGTAAAGGCTTTGAAGTGTTGCCGTCAGCGGCCAACTTTATCTTTGCTCGTCACCCCAAGCACGATGCTGCCGGCCTGGCGGCCAAATTGCGTGAGCAAGGGGTGATCGTGCGGCACTTCAAGCAGGAGCGGATTGCCCAGTTCCTGCGGATCAGCATTGGTACGCCGGAGCAGAACCAGGCGCTGATCGATGGCTTGGGTGAGCTCTAAGCCACACTGAAGATGTAAAAATGTGGGAGGGAGCAAGCCCCCTCCCACATTTGGTTTTGCGTTGGCAGTTAAAGCAGCGGTTCGTCAGGCTTCTTGTTCTTCCAGCCATCATTGCCCGGCAGCAGCAGGTTCAAAGCAATCGCTACGACCGCACACAAGGCGATGCCCTTCAGGCCGAAGTCGTTCGGACCTGTACCGGTTCCCACCAATACCCCGCCAATCCCGAACACCAGGGTCACCGACACAATCACCAGATTGCGCGCCTCGCCCAGGTCGATCTTGTGGCGGATCAGTGTGTTCATCCCTACCGCAGCAATCGAGCCGAACAGCAGGCACAAGATTCCGCCCATTACCGGGATGGGAATGCTCTGCAGCAATGCACCGAACTTGCCGATGAATGCCAGGCTGATGGCAAACACTGCCGCCCAGGTCATGATTTTCGGGTTGTAGTTCTTGGTCAGCATTACCGCGCCAGTCACTTCGGCGTAGGTGGTGTTCGGCGGGCCGCCAAACAGGCCGGCTGCCGTGGTGGCGATACCGTCACCGAGCAGCGTGCGATGCAGGCCGGGCTTTTTCAGGTAGTCGCGACCGGTCACGCTGCCGACTGCAATCACGCCACCGATGTGTTCGATCGCCGGGGCCAGGGCCACCGGGACGATGAACAGTATCGCCTGCCAGTTGAATTCCGGCGCGGTGAAGTGGGGCAGGGCGAACCAGGGCGCGGCGGCAATCTTGGCCGTGTCGACCACGCCAAAGTAGAACGCCATGGCAAATCCCACCAACACACCGGAGATGATCGGCACCAGGCGGAAAATACCTTTGCCGAACACCGCCACGATCAAGGTGGTGAGCAGCGCCGGCATCGAGATCAGCATGGCCGTCTTGTAGGGGATCAGTTCGGCGCCGTCGCCACCTTTACCCATCGCCATGTTAGCGGCGATCGGTGCCATGGCCAGGCCAATGGAGATGATCACCGGGCCGATGACCACGGGCGGCAGCAGGCGGTCAATGAAACCGGTGCCCTTGATCTTCACCGCAGCGCCGAGAAACGTGTAGACGAAACCGGCGGCCATCACCCCACCCATCGTCGCGGCAAGGCCGAACTGATCCTTGGCGAGAATGATTGGCGTGATAAACGCAAAGCTCGATGCCAAAAACACCGGCACCTGCCGCCCCGTCACCACCTGGAACAACAGCGTGCCCAGGCCTGCGGTGAACAGTGCGACGTTTGGATCAAGGCCTGTGATCAGCGGCATCAACACCAGCGCGCCAAATGCTACGAAGAGCATTTGTGCGCCAGACAGGATCTGGCGCCAAAGCGGGTCGTTGAATTCATCCTGCATGCTCACGCGTCCTTCTGCTTGGTGCCGAAGATCTTGTCACCGGCGTCGCCCAGGCCTGGGATGATGTAGCCGTGTTCATTCAGGCGCTCATCGATGGACGCGGTGTAGATCTGCACGTCCGGGTGCGCTTTCTCGACAGCGGCGATGCCTTCGGGCGCGGCGACCAGCACCATGGCGCGGATGTCCCGGCAACCGGCTTTTTTCAGCAGGTCAATGGTGGCAACCATGGAGCTTCCGGTGGCGAGCATCGGATCGATGATCATGGCCAGGCGTTCGTTGATTTCCGGAACGAGTTTTTCCAGGTAGGTGTGAGCCTGCAAGGTTTCTTCGTTGCGGGCCACGCCCACGGCGCTGACCTTGGCGCCCGGAATCAGGCTGAGGACGCCTTCGAGCATGCCGATACCGGCGCGCAGGATCGGCACCACGGTGATTTTCTTACCGGCGATTTTTTCTACCTGTACGGGACCGGCCCAACCGGGGATCTCGTAGGTTTCCAGCGGCAGGTCCTTGGTGGCTTCGTAAGTGAGCAACGCTCCGACTTCCTGAGCAAGCTCACGGAAGTTCTTCGTGCTAATGTCGGCGCGGCGCATAAGGCCGAGCTTGTGCTGGATCAGCGGGTGGCGGATCTCGCGAGTGGGCATGGGAAAGGCTCCGGCGGCGGGCAAAAAAACCGGCCTAGATTAATCTATCCGAGGGTGTTGTCCTATAGACATCTAGTACGTTAGTCCATTAAGGCTTGCCCGGAGCGCATGAGAAGCGTACCTTCGCCCGCTTTTCTTGCCACAGCACCCCTTTGGAGAGCGCCATGTCCGCTGATCTTGAGCATATCCGTCAAATCATGCGTGAGGCTGATTGCCTGTACACCGAAGCGCAAGTCGAAGCTGCGATCGCCAAGGTCGGCGCCCACATCACCCGCGAAATGGCCGACACCAATCCGGTGGTATTCTGCGTGATGAACGGCGGCCTGATTTTCGCCGGCAAATTGCTCACCCACCTGCAATTCCCGCTGGAAGCGTCCTACCTGCACGCGACCCGCTATCGCAACGAAACCACCGGCGGCGACCTGTTCTGGAAAGCCAAGCCGGAAGTCTCGTTCATCGACCGCGACGTGCTGATCATCGACGACATCCTCGACGAAGGTCACACCCTGGGCGCGATCATCGACTTCTGCAAACACGCCGGCGCGCGCAAAGTGCACACCGCCGTGCTGATCGACAAAGACCACGACCGTAAGGCCCGTCCGGACCTGAAAGCCGATTACGTCGGTCTGCCATGCATTGACCGCTACATCTTCGGTTACGGCATGGACTACAAAGGTTACTGGCGCAACGCCAATGGGATCTACGCCGTCAAAGGCATGTGACCCAGGCCCGGCGCAGGGTTGTCATGCTATCGTGCGTGGCCCCCGCGCCTGGAGCTGTACATGAGCCTGTTGATTCGCACGTGCGCCGTCCTGGCGCTGACCCTGAGTTTGCCCCTGGCCGCCGCTCCGGCGCCGATGCATGCTCAATTCCTGCCGCCGGATGACCTGACGCTGCGCACTGAAACCCCTGACCAGCAGCAGTTGCTGCAAGTCACCGAGTACGCGGTGGTGGTGGGCAACCAGCGCCAATCCAACCAGCAACCGATCCCGGTGACGTCGCCGTTGATGATCCGCCTCAAGGGCAAGTCCCTGAACAAAGGCGCGATAATCAGCCAGGTGGTGCTCAATTTCGATGCCGAAAGCAAAAGCCTGAAAAAGCCGGTGTTTGATGACAAGAGCAAGACGCTGACGCTGTCGTATCCGGTGGCCCAATACCGGGTGATCGTCGATTTGCTGCGCAATGACACGGTGTATGTGCAGTTCCTCAGTTATGCCAACGGGCATATCTGGGCGGACCTGCACACCGGTGCAGTCCGCACCAAATAATCAAAACACCTTGGATCTCCACTGCTTTCGGAGCTTGCGTCACACAGGTAGACTTCAAATCCCGTGTAAATGTCTGCAGGCTGGAGTCGGTAATGCGTAAAGATAAGAAACAGGTGATTGGTGACGAGATCGGCGACGATCAGATCAAGTTGTTCCTGGACTTCGAGCCGGTTGATGCGACTTCACCGTCCCTGCACAAACTGATCAAAGCCTACCGTGGCCTGCGTATCGACGACTTCGAGCGGTTCCTGGGCTTTTTCAAGGAAGCCGGCCTGGACCTGGATGGCAAGGATGAACATGGCCAGACGTTTGTTGATCTGATCAAGGACCAGCGCAATGCGCCTGAGTACATAGAGCTGATCGAAAACGCCCGCGGCTGATTTTCCCCAGCCATAAAAAAACGCCCCGGGGGGGCGTTTTTTTTATGGCAGCAATGCCTCAAGCGTAGCTTTCGGCCTCGTTGCTTTGTTCCACCAGCTCCAGGCTGATGTTGTTCTGCGTGTTGATCTTGCGATACAGCTCGGCGTCGGTCTCCAGGACTTTCTCCCGTGCCGGGAAGATCTCGTGCAGCTTGGCTGCCCACTCACCCGCAGCCTTGGTCGGGAAGCAACGTTCAATCAGCTCCAGCATGATCGAAACGGTCACCGAAGCACCCGGAGAAGCGCCCAGCAGCGCCGCCAGGGAGCCGTCCTTGGCCGCGACCAGCTCGGTGCCGAATTGCAGCACGCCGCCTTTCTTCGGGTCCTTCTTGATGATCTGCACCCGTTGGCCGGCCACTTCCAGGCGCCAGTCTTCGGCTTTTGCCTCAGGGTAGAAGCGACGCAGGGATTCCAGGCGCTGCTCCATGGATTGGCGCACTTCGCTGACCAGGTACTTGGTCAGGTCCATGTTGTCGCGGGCCACGGCCAGCATCGGACCGATGTTACCGGCGCGAATCGACATCGGCAGGTCAAGGAACGAGCCGTGCTTGAGGAACTTGGTGGTAAAGCCGGCGTAGGGCCCGAACAGAAGGGATTTCTTGCCATCCACCACGCGGGTGTCGAGGTGCGGCACCGACATCGGTGGCGAACCGACGGCGGCCTGGCTGTAGACCTTGGCTTGGTGGTGCTTGACCACTTCCGGGTTGTCGCAACGCAGCCACTGGCCACTGACCGGGAAGCCGCCAAAGCCTTTGCTTTCTTCGATGCCCGAGGCTTGCAGCAACGGCAGGGCCGCGCCACCGGCACCGAGGAACACGAACTTGGCGTCCACTTCACGGCTGGTGCCGCTGTTGACGTCCTTGATGCTCACGGTCCAGCCGGCGCCGTTGCGCTTGAGACCGGTGACGCGCTTGCTGTACTTGACCTGGGCATCCGGCGAGCTGGTCAGGTGGCCGAGCAACTGGTTGGTCAGGGCGCCGAAATTGACGTCGGTGCCGTTCATGACGCGAGTGGCGGCGATTTTTTCGTCAAGCGGGCGGCCTGGCATCATCAGCGGCATCCACTCAGCCATTTCGCCGCGGTCTTCGGTGTAGTGCATGTCCGAAAACGCATGGTGCTGGCTGAGGGATTCAAAGCGCTTCTTGAGGAAAGACACGCCTTTGTCGCCCTGCACGAAGCTCAGGTGCGGCACCGGGCTGATAAAGGACTTGGACGAGCCAAAGGTGCCTTTTTTGGTCAGGTACGCCCAGAACTGCTTCGACACCTCGAACTGGGTGTTGATGTGCACGGCTTTCTTGATGTCGATGGAGCCATCGGCGGCCTGGGGAGTGTAGTTCAGCTCACACAGCCCGGCGTGGCCGGTACCGGCGTTGTTCCACGGGTTGGAACTCTCCGCGGCACCCGAATCCATCAGCTCAACGACTTCCAGCTTGAGGCCGGGGTCGAGCTCTTTGAGCAATACGGCCAGGGTGGCACTCATGATGCCGGCCCCTACCAGTACTACGTCGACTGCTTCGTTATGCGCCATTTAACGCGTCTCCAAAATCTGCAGCACCAAATTGACGGCATGGCTGCCAGGAGTGACGGGGCGGTTCACGTGTTGCCCCAGGTTACCCATGGCCAGGATCGCCATGTCCGTTTCGCAATTCTTTGCAACGTCAGCGCACGCTTCCTGCCTGCCTCATTCGCCTATGAACGCATTCATGGGCGCCTGTGGCAATTCGACTTATGGTCAAAGCGTGCAATTCGTGCAATCAATCCGTAGCGGACAGGCTCAAGCTCCGGTGATTGAGGAATACTCGGTCCTGTGTGATTGGGCTGTTCCAGACGCTGATGGTGCTTGTACAAACGCCAAACTATTCATTTGCTCGCCACACTCTTGTGAAGTTGTGAAAACCCGTTTTTTCACGCTCTTTTGAAGACGTGAACCTCAAAAAAGGGCTGCCGCGGGCTGGCACAGTGGCCGGGCGCAATGGCAGCTCTGGCAGATTCGGTAGAGGCGGGTGGTTTGCAAAGGAAACAGCAAGCGCGCCAGCTTCACTCGATCTGTGTGGGCGGCTCTCTGTGGGCGATTCTTGGGGGGTTAATACCGAGGCATTAACGTGCTGCGAGGCCCGATCAGGAGACGTCCTTATAATCGGGGGGAGATTGTAGCGAAGAACGTCAGGGAAATGGGCGTGTTTTATGACTTTTATTAGGTCTTCGGTCAGGCGGCCAACGGCTGGTGACGTGGCGACCGCACAGGACGTGGGCTTACACGGGCACGGGCGGGGAGCGGGTGATGCATCCAGCTCAGGCGGATTTCATCGATTTCCACCCAGCCGTCGCCCACAGGCGCCTGGCTGCATTCCTTGAACGCCTGGCAACGGCCTTGTGCATCGAGCCGGGCGAACTGACGAAGGGCCGGCTTGCGGGTAAACAGTGACCAGAGAAATTGCATGGCGAGAGCCCTCCTGAGATTGAGGCTAAGCATGCCGTGTGGGGATGACGAGTCGATGTAACGGCTATGACATATCAATGACAGCGAACCGCTGCCGAGGCGACGAGTCATAGGTTGTAACTGACGCTAGTTCCCTGCGGGGGCGCCCCGCTATACTGCCGGCCTGTCGGTACCTGATTTCTGGAGAGAAGCGCATGTTGCAACGCCTGTTGTTCGGTTTGATCACTGTGACCAGTTTGACCTTGGTTGGCTGCGCCAACAGCCCGCAACAACTGAGCCCACAACCGAAGCTCACCACGCAGTTGGCCCCGGTAGGTCACGGTCAGCCGGTGTCGGTGCGTGTCGTGGATGGTCGTCCTTCGCCTACGTTGGGCTCTCGCGGTGGCCTGTACCCGGAGACCGCGCTTATCTCGGTGACTGGCCAGGACGTGCTGCCCAAGTTGCAGGCCCAGGCCGAAGCGGCCGTGCGCCTGCTGGGCTTCACGCCGAGCGCCAACGCACCAGGCGCTCCTCAGCTGACCATCACCTTGGCGGAACTGAAGTATCAGTCGCCTAAAGAAGGCCTGTACGTGACTGAAGCCGCCATCGGCGCAACGTTCAAGTCCGACGTCACCGCCGGTACCCGTCGCTACAGCGGCCGCTACGGCGCATCGTTGAACCAGCGCTTCGGCATGTCGCCGAACCAGGAAACCAACACCAAGCTGGTCAGCGATGTCCTGAGTGACGCCTTGACCCGCCTGTTCAAGGACCCAAGCATCGGTTCCTTGCTCAGCGCGCAGTAACTGTCCAGATAAAGACCGGGCTCAGTGATGAGCCCGGTTTTTTTTCGTCTTCAGTTTCACGCGGCAGTGTCGATACAGAAGTCCAGCATGCTCACCCCGGTCAACAGATCGGCCTCCGGCAAGTCCGCATGCTGGTGCCCGCCAAGGGCGCAATACACCAGCCAATGGCGGTCCTGCACGTTGAACGCAAGGCCGCCGACCAGCGCCTCTTGCTCATCGCTTTGGGCAATCAGATACAGCCGATCCTGGTTGTGCGCGTGCAGCATGACAAGCTCCCGAACGTTCGAAGGGCAACAGAGTGGCTTGTTAAGGTGACGTTCAGGTGACGCTGTAAATTACTGGATACATTAACCGTCCATGGGGGATGGAGTGTTTTAGGCGCTGGAGGCCACTGTCCGTTTATGTAGGTATCTGCACGGATACCCAGACACTGTTTTCCTGAGGTTTGTGATGGCGCTGCCCGCACTATTGATCAATGCTGTGGCTTTATTGGTAGCCTGCCCCGGTGCGGCGCTTCTGTTCATTACCCGCCTGCGCGAACAACGCGCCATGGCCGAGTTGACCGCACAAAGCGAAGACCGGGCCATCGATCAGCCCATGCTGTTCCTGGATGTGCGCACCGAACGGGCGCATCGGGTGGCTTACCGGATCGGCTTCGCCTGTCTGGGGCTGGGGCTGGCCATATCCTGGCTCAGCACCCGAATCTAAAAAACCGCCCCTTCCCACATTTTTGATCGGTGTTCAGAGAGGGATTCCGGCCTTCACCCGATACTGATTGCGCACCGGCGTCGCGTATTGCACCACCAGAAATGGCCGGTGTTCCTCCGGGCATTCATTCAGGCGCCGCTCCCACTCGGCCTTCGCCTTGGCCAGTTCATCCGCCGGGAACACCTCGGCCGCCTTTGGCACCTGTAATTGCGGGTCGGCGTCGCTCCATTGGGCATACGCCAGGTAGTGCACTGGGAACAGCCGATAACCGCCGAGAATCTGTCGATCCATTTCCACGGCCAGCACTTTGGTGTCTTCGAAGCGCTCGGTAATCGGCGGCGCGAAGTTGATGTGTACGCGGCCTTTGTAGCCGGTAATGCCCAACGCAATGCTCACGTCATCTTCACCCTGCGCCTTGACGTAGGTGCCGGTGGTGGCGCGGATATACAGCTCGCGGGCCTTGGCCGTATCGCACGGGTCGTACTCGTAGCTGATGGACACCGGGGTCAGGTTCAGCGACTGGATCACCTCGGCAAACGGTTCGTCCTTGCGGCTGACGTGGAACATCTTGAGGATCGCCGACTCGGTGCGGTCATCCCCATCCTTGGCACGACCTTCGGCCTGGGCGATCCAGATCGACTGGCAGTCGTTGCGGATCGAATGGTTGATGTAGGCCGACAGCAAGTTGAACGCGGCCATCTTCTCCTTTCGCCCGGTGATCGAGCGGTGCACGATGAAGCTCTTGTTCAGGCGCATCAGGTCGCTGACAAACGGCTTTTGCAGCAGGTTGTCGCCGATGGCGATACGCGGCGTCGGCAGGCCGGCGTGGTACACGGCGTAGTTGACGAAGGCCGGGTCCATCACGATGTCGCGGTGGTTGGCCAGAAACAGGTAGGCACTGCCCGACTTGAGTTGCTCGACGCCGCTATAGGTCACGCCGTCGGTCGCCCGGTCAATGGTATGGTCGACGTAATACTCGACTTTGTCCTGCAGCGTCGCCACGGTGGTGACACCAGCGAACTCACGGCGCAGTTTGCGGGCGATCATCGGCTTGAGCAGCCAGCCCAGGGCGCCGGCAAAGCGCGGGAAGCGGAAGTGGGTCAGGATGTCCAGAAAGGCCTTGTCACTGAACAGCCGGTCCAGCACTGCCGGGACTTCGCTGTCGTTGTAAGGTCGGATGGTATCGAATTCGCCCATCATGCTCTCTTGTTAGAAACGGCTAGGGTAAGTAAAGGAAATACCAGGGCGCGGTACGGGTAATTGGCCCGGCCGGACAATAGCCCTGTAAATAGACCGGCGATTATACGCACAAGTCACTTGGGAGACTGCGATGCTGGAAACTGCGACCTACGATTGTCCTTATTGTGGTGAAGAGGTCGAGACAACGGTGGACTTGTCCGGCGGTGATCAGGTTTACATAGAAGACTGTCAGGTGTGTTGCAGGCCGATCACGTGCAACCTGCAGGTGCATGGTGATGAGTGGATGCTCGAAACCCGCAGCGAAAACGAATAACAGGCAAACCTATGCAGCGAATCTACGAACCGGAAAACCTGATGGAAGGCGAGTTGCTGCAACAGATGCTCGCCAGCGAAGGCATCGAGGCGCACCTGGTGGGGCGGCATTTGCTCGGCGGCACCGGCGAGCTGCCGATTTTCGGCCTGCTGGGGCTGGAGGTGGACAACGACCGAGCCGTGGATGCCCGCGAGCTGATCACCGCCTACATCGGTGCACAGCCCGTGCCCGGCGATGAACCCGACAGCTTCCCCGACGTGCTGGTCTGTTAGGCTGTCGGCCGGTTTACCCAAGAGTCGTGTTGCCCCATGTGTGGACGTTATGCCCTGTTTCGCTGGAATCCTGCCTTTGCGGCCTTGCCGGGTTTTCCCGCCGACCAGCAGGCCCAGTGGAACATCTCCCCGAATGATTCGGTGCTCATCCAGCGCCTGAACGACGGCCAGCGCACCCTGGCCCGCGCCCGTTGGGGCCTTACGCCGCCCTGGCTGACTGACCTTTCCCGCACACCGGCCCACGCCCGCGCCGAAACCCTGGCCGAGCAGCCGATGTTCCGCGAAGCCTTCCGCCAGCGTCGCTGCCTGCTGCCGGCCAACGGCTTTTATGAATGGCGCGGTACCCAGCGCAAACGCCCCTATTGGCTGACGCCGGGGGAGGGCTCCACGTTGTTTTTTGCGGCGATCTGGGAGGCCTATCCGGTGCAGGAGCAAGTGTGGCTGAGCACTGCTGTGGTGACGCAGGCCGCCCAGAGCCAGCGCCGGCCGTTGATCCTGGACGCAGCTGGGCAGGCCGCCTGGCTTGATCCCGAAACGCCGTTGCATGTGCTGCAAAGCTTGCTGGCCAGTGAGCCCGTCGCGCTGCGCGAGCGAGTCCTGGCCAACATGGTCAACGATCCCAAGCTCAACGGGCCGGAGTGCCTGACGCCGGCCTGAACCTGAACGCCGCTGTGGGATGTATCTGAAAATCAGCGGTTAAGCGTCTGTTGTATCTGGCGCCGATACAAATGAGCGCCTACGATACGCGCGATGTTTTATGGGTGTTTTTCAGGGAGCGAGTGTTGATGAAAAAAACAGTGGCGGTAAGCGTATTGGCGGCGGCAATGCTGCTGGCAGGGTGTCAGTCGGTCAATACCACCAGCGGTGGCGCCGTTGGGGTTGAGCGCAAGCAGTACATGTTCAGCATGCTGTCGAGTCAGGAAGTCGACCAGATGTATGCCCAGTCCTACCAGCAGACCTTGGGTGAAGCCAGTACCAAAGGCCAGTTGGACAAGACCAGTGCCAACGCAAAGCGTGTGCAGGCTATCGCCAAGCGTTTGATCGCCCAGGCGCCCACCTTCCGCCCTGACGCAGCGCAGTGGAAGTGGGAAGTGAATTTGATCAAGAGCGATGAGATGAACGCCAACTGCGGGCCAGGCGGCAAGATCTTTGTGTACAGCGCATTGATCGACAATCTCAAGTTGACGGATGACGAGTTGGCAGCGGTGATGGGCCATGAGATCGCCCATGCCTTGCGCGAGCACGGCCGTGAGGCAATGTCCAAGGCGTATGGTATCGAGATCGCCAAGCAGGGCGCCGGTGCGTTGTTCGGCTTGGGCCAGGACAGCCTGGCACTGGCCGACACCGTGGCCAACTACGGCATGACCTTGCCGAACAGCCGCAGCAATGAAAACGAGGCAGACCTGATCGGCCTGGAGCTGTCAGCCCGCGCCGGCTACAACCCGAACGCCGCCATCACGCTGTGGAACAAGATGGCCAAGGCTTCGGAAGGTTCGCCGCCGGAATTCATGAGCACTCACCCCGCGTCCGACAGCCGGATTGCCTCGTTGCAGGCGGCGATTCCGAAGGTGATGCCGCTCTACCAGCAGGCCAAGAAGTCCTAAGGCTTGATGAGGATCTAAATGTGAGAGGGGGCTTGTCCCCCTCCCATATTTGATGGGGTTTGCAGGCTTGGATCCTTAGATCCAGCCACTGCTTTGCATGGCCTTGTACACCGCGACAATCGCCAACACAAAGAACGCCGTCGCCGCCAGTCGACGAATCATCGTCAGTGGCAGTTTCTCCGCCGCGAAATTTCCCGCCAGAACCACCGGTACGTTGGCAATCAACATGCCCAGGGTGGTGCCGATAATCACCAGCCACAGCTCCGGGTACTGCGCGGCGAGCATCACCGTGGCGATCTGGGTCTTGTCACCGATTTCCGCCAGGAAAAACGCAATCAGCGTGGTCAGGAATGGCCCGAACTTGCGTGTGGTGCTGGCTTCGTCATCATCGAGCTTGTCCGGCACCAGGGTCCATAGGGCGGTGGCGCAGAAGCTCGCCGCGAGGATCCAGTGCAACACCGCGTCGGAGAAGAAACTGCCAAACCAGGCACCCACGGCACCGGCGGCCGCGTGGTTGGCCAGGGTCGCGGCGACGATGCCGGCGATGATGGGCCAGGGCTTGCGAAAGCGAGCAGCGAGAATGAGCGCGAGCAGTTGCGTCTTGTCGCCGATTTCGGCCAAGGCAACGATTGCGGTAGGAACGAGTAATGAATCCAGCATCAGGTAAGTTTCCAGGGGCGGGTCGACACGGCTATGACACGTACAGCCTTCCCGCCCCGGGTAAGGTGTGCGTGTCATAGGTCTTGTCAAACCCCGGTCCGTCTGTGCGGACTCCTGGGTCGCATACGCCATGGTCTGTTGACCAAGTATGTTGACGTATGCCGGACGAGCGTGGCGCTCGTGGGAGACTACTCCCCTAGGACGGAGCGGATTCTGCCTAGGCAAAATCCATTCGGCAAGCCTTCTTTTTCAAAGCGCCATCAAGGGCGCTTGGCACGGTAGATGCGAAAACCATTGCCCTCAGCCTTGATCGCACACACGCCCAAATGCTCTTCGATCAGCGGCTGGTACTTCAGGAAGCTGTTGGCAACCAGCCGAAGTTCGCCACCTTTTGCCAGGTGTTTCGCCGCTTTTCGCAGCAGGTTCTCGGTAGCGAAATAATCGGTGTGCACCCCGACATGGAACGGTGGGTTGCTAAGAATCGCGTTCAAGCCCATCGGTGCAGCATCGATGCCATCACCGGTCAGCACCTCGGCCTCCAGGCCGTTGGCAGCCAGTGTCAGGCGGCTGCTGGCGGCGGCGAAGGCGTCGACATCCAGCATCGTCACGCTGTTGTGCGGGTAGCGACGTTTCACCGCAGCCCCCAACACGCCTGCGCCGCAACCGAAGTCCAGCAGATGGCCGCTCGGCAGTTTGTCCAAATGCTCCAGCAGCAACTCGGTACCACGGTCCAGGCGACCATGGCTGAACACCCCCGGCAGGCTCACGACTTTGAGCGGGCCTTCGGCCAGCGGCACTTCAAACACTTGCGCCAGGCTTTCCAGTTCCACCGCGTGCGGCGCGTTAGCCACGGTGATCTGCCACAGCTGGCAGTGCCGTGCATTGTCGAGCTTGCGCGGTTTGCCGAACGGGATCATCTGTTTGGCGGCGCTTTCGATACCGCTTTTTTTCTCGCCGACCAGAAACAGCTCGGCGCCGGGCAGGCGTGCGGCGACGGCGTTGAGCAGGTAATCGGTGAGGTCCTTGGACTTGGGCAGGAAGATCACCGCAGCGTCGAACTCACGCTCCGGCACGTTCACGCCAAATTGGCTGCGCTCGGGGAACCGCGCATCAAGCGCTGCCTGATCGCCGGCATGCCAGCACCAGGCGTGGGCGTTGGGCAGGCGGCCCAGCAGGTCGTCGGCGGGCAAGCCCACCAGCAACAGGTTGCCTTGAAAAAGTTCGGCCTGACGAAGCAGTACTTCACTGCGCGGATCCATGGTCTGCTCCTTGAAAAGGGGCGCAGTTTATCAACTGACGACGCGCAGCGGGGCGCCGCTGAAAAAGCCCAGGGCGTTTTCCGTCAGTTGGCCGACGATGCGCTGCCGCGCTTCGCGACTGCCCCAGGCATTGTGCGGGGTGACGATCAGCCGGGGAATGTCATCAGCCAGCAACGGGTTGCCGTTGACCGGTGGCTCCACACTCAGCACATCGGTGGCTGCGCCGCCCAAGTGACCGCTGCGCAAGGCATCCGCCAGCGCCTGTTCGTTGATCAAACCACCGCGTGCAGTATTGACCACCAACGCGCCGGGCTTGAGCAGTGCGAGTTCGCGGGCGCCGATAAAGTCGCGGGTATGCTCGTTGAGTGGGCAATGCAAGGTAAGGGCGTCGACCTGCCTGAGCAGCTCATCCAGAGGTACACGGTCTGCGCGGGCAGGGCGACCCGGAATCGCGCCAAGCAGCACGCGCATGCCAAACGCTTCGGCCAGCCGGGCTACCGCGCCGCCCAGTTCGCCGTGGCCCAGCAGGCCGAGGGTCTTGCCTTCCAGCTCGATGATAGGATGGTCGAGCAGGCAGAACTGCTTGGCCTGTTGCCATTTGCCGGCGGCCACATCCCGTTGATAGTCCTTCAGGCGCGTCGCCAGGTTCAGCAGCAGCATGATCGTATGCTGCGCCACCGATGGCGTACCGTAGCCCTGGCAATTGCTCACGGTTATGCCCTGGGCGCGGGCGGCCTCAAGGTCGACGTTGTTGGTGCCGGTGGCCGATACCAGGATCAACTTGAGTTCCGGGCAGGCCGCCAGGGTCTCGCTATTGAGGACGATCTTGTTACTGATGACCACCTGCACACCTTGCAGGCGCTCAATCACATTCTGCGGCGTGGTGTCCGAGTACAACTGCAGGTCGCTGAAGCAGTCTCTTAGACCGCTGAGGTCGAGGTCCCCCAGGTCCAGGGAGGGGTGATCAAGGAAGACGGCGCGGCGATTGTTCGTCATCAACTGTACCTTTTGCGACAGGGTTCGAAGGCGTAATCTGCCGAGCCTATCAGATGAAATAATCCGTTACTTAATGGAGTGAGTATGTACGTCGCCGAGTTTTTGACCGTGGCCCTGATCCACCTGTTGGCAGTGGCCAGCCCAGGCCCGGATTTCGCCGTGGTAGTACGCGAAAGCGTGACCCATGGCCGTCGCGCCGGCACCTGGACCGCACTGGGTGTGGGCTCGGCGATTTTCCTGCACGTGGGGTACTCGTTGCTGGGGATCGGCTTGATCGTGTCCCAGTCCATTGTGCTGTTCAATGCACTGAAATGGGCGGCGGCCGCGTACCTGCTGTATATCGGCTTCAAAGCCCTGCGCGCGCAGCCGGCCAAACCTGCCGCCGAGGGCGAATTGCACCGTGAAGCGGGCGAGCGCACACCACGCGGCGCGTTTACTGCGGGCTTTGTGACCAATGGTTTGAACCCGAAGGCCACGTTGTTCTTCCTGTCGCTGTTCACCGTGGTGATCAACCCGCACACGCCGCTGGCCGTACAGGCGGGTTACGGTGTGTACCTGGCGGTGGCGACGGCGCTGTGGTTCTGCCTGGTGGCCATGCTGTTCAGCCAACAGCGCGTGCGCGCCGGGTTTGCGCGGATGGGGCATTGGTTTGATCGGACCATGGGGGCGGTTTTGATTGCGATTGGGGTGAAGTTGGCGTTTACCAGTATGAAGTGAGTCGAGATTTCTTATGGTAGGGTCAAGGTGGAATATGGAGCTGTCCTGGGCAGAGTCGAGCGGGTTCGAATGCCAATTTTCGCATAGTCGACATCACCGTCTCCTGCCGGGGAAGTCGACTTCACGTATTGGATGTGCGTTATCCGGCAACGGGTCTGTAAACCCCTCGACATCCGTCTTCTCCTCGAATATTTGACCGTTATTCCCGACCAGCCTATAGCCATATGAAGGCAGTCTTTTCCCCCATTCGTCCACAATGACGTAGCGCCCATACCCAGGCTTATCCGGTTCTGGGAGCCATTCGGGTAATAACTGCGGGCGCGGGTCCGGGCAATCCACATAACGCCAGCGTGAAAAACATTCAGGGGCGCGTCCTGTACGCAGGCTTTGTAGTTTCCAGAAGTCTGGCTTCGATTGACCGTCGGCCACGACACTGCCGTCGGGGTAGGTGAATTTAATGAAATTGCCAACTTTGTGTACCTTTGACCCTTCCGAACGAACCAGTACCGAAGAGTGAAAAACAGGTTCGAAATACACTGTTCGCGCCTGCAATG